>CANGMO010000019.1 GCA_947454295.1 Verrucomicrobiota bacterium
GATTCAGCGTGGGGACAGACGCACCGTAATCACCACGGGAGGGTGGGCGGAATCTCCGCAGCTCGACTGGATGGAATATCCCGAAGCCTGGGGCGAATACTCCACCGCCCTGTCTCCGGAGGGCTGGGACAAAACTGCAGGCAGGACGGTCGGGATCAGCAGGTCCAACCGGCTCGGAATCTCACCGCCATGGCGCCCCCGCCAGCGTTCCACCGCCACGGCCGTGCGGGCGCAGCGGAGCCGGGCCACCAACTCCAAACGGCGGTTCCAAAGGTCATGCAGCACTTCCCCGATCACAATCTCGCCATGGGCCACCGTCATGCGCAGCCCCGCGGTTGCGCCCGTGACACGGATCACCGGCGGCTCGGCCGCCTGAAACGCTTCGGTCGGCTTTTCTGCGAGCTCAGCGAAGCGGTCCATCAAATCCAAGCTTCGCAGCAGGTCCCGCGACGGAATTCCCGAACCGACGTAGAGCTTGATGAGCACCCGTTCGATGGGGCCGGGCTGATAGCCAATGCCGGGGTTGCTCCCCGTGGAATCGATCCATTGCTTCCTAAACGATTCGAAAGTGCTCGCCCGAAGCGCCTGCACGACGAGAGGCAGCCCCAGACGCTCATCGTGCAGTTCGAGTTCCCGTCGCAAAAGCTCAAGGGACGCCCCCGTCACCGGCCCGCTGGACAGGAGCCATTCCAGCTCGTGGAGCCAGCCGTCCAAAAGGTGAAGGTGATCCCAATGCCCTGGCATCGTCCTGGTGTTTTCCAGCATGCGGACGACGCGCAGCCCCGAAACCAACGCCTGAGTCGCTTTCTCCGGATCGCCGTTCAACCGTTGGACGCGACACTCCAGGCGCAGGACACCCGAGCTCTCCTGAAGCGACTTTTGGTACTGGTAGAACAGATCCGGTGAGTCCGACTGCGATTTCAACTGCCGCCCGATCCGGCTGTGCGCCGGGTTGGTGATCGAATGGAGCAGCTCCAGTGAGGCGCGGTTCGCCATCAGTTCCGCCTGGAAATTGGTGACGAGGGCGGGAGTCGACTGGATCAACGAATCAACCGCCTGGAACTCCAGTTTATGCGCCGGATTCAATCGCTTCCAGCCGCTCATTGCGGCTCGCAGCTTCGACGCCTCGTTCTCCGCGTCGGGCATCGGCGGCAGGGCCAGTTCCAGCTCCTCCTCGCTGGTGGCAATGCCTGCCTGACGGTAGGTGGCGCGCCGTTGCTCCACGCCGCCGGGTCCGCGGGTGGCAAGAGCCACCAGGAGCAAGGCAAACGCCGCAATCCCAACGATCCAAAGAATCCCGGGGCGCCTCCCTGACTGCCGGCTGATCATGTGGCGAGAGTGACAAGGATTGGGTCACGTCGGGAACCAAAACAAACCGGTTCTTGCCCATCATCCTGTTCAAGCCTCTCCTGCTTTCCTGCCTTCCAAATTGAATCCACCGAGCCGGCAGGATGCCGGCGCTCCGGGCTCCGATCTCTACGCCTCCGCGGTGAAATCCAGCCGCGGAAAAGAAAACGCCGCCCGCGGGAAGCGGACGGCGTTTCAAGGAGACGGGTTCGGATCCGGGGATCAGAACTTGTAGGTCACACCCGCGGTGAGGGTGAGGTCGTTCTTCTTGCGGAAGACGACCGGCAGCACGTCGTACGGAGCCGGCTTGCTGCGGTAGGTGTCACGCAGGGTGATGTTGAGGGCGAGCGACGTGGTGATGTCGGCTTCGACCTTCACGGAGGCGTTCGCCACGTAGTTGCCGAAGCGGTCGATCTGCGGGAGGTATTCCAGGTCCTGGAAGAGGCGGGCGTGCTCGGTGATGTTCCACTTGAACGCCTCGGCGACACGCAGGGTGACGTAGTTCTTCTCCGGGAGGCCCTTGAGTTTTTCAAAGACGAAGCCGGGACCGACTTCAGCCTTCAGCTCCATGGCCTTTTCGCGGATCAGGTAATAACCGAGACCGGGCGCAAGGGTGAAGCGGTGATCGACACCGGCGACCTTGTCCTGGCGGGCGTCGCCCTTGGCGAGGAAGTAACCGCGGTCTTCCCAGACGAGGCGGTTGTACTGAAGACCGGCACCGTAGCTCTGGGCGGTGGTGGTCTTCGACTCCACGATGGCCGTGTGGGCTCCGTTGGGGGCGAACGTGGTGGTCTGACCGTAGTTCACATCGGCGGTGCCGGTGAGCTCGTTCCGATCCCACTTCTTCACCGACAGAATGCCGGAGTTGACGATGAAATTCTTCGAGTTGCCGGAGCTGAGTCCGAGGTTGGCGTTGGCAGAGGTTTCCCACGAGCTCTTCGGGGCGTCCTCCGCGACAACGACGGTGGTGGCGGCCGCCGCAAGGACGGCCAGAGACAGAGTTTTAGTGTGTGTGTGCATACTGAGAGCCCGCGTTAATGGGCAAAGAAGGGCGGCAAGGCAATGCCGTTTTTTTGCCCGTCGGGAGGGGTGCAGGAAACCGCCTCGAATCAGCGGGAGCGACGCACATTCCACCATTCCTGCTCGGCGCAAAAGAGGTGCCCCTCCTCGGCGTAGCCAGGGCCGTAAACGAACTTCAACGGCAGCGCGACCACGCGTCCGCGCAGGGAGACGTTGAGGTAGAAGTCAAACCAGGGATCGCCCGGCTGCTTGTCGTCAAACTGACCGAGGAGGCCCTTCTGAAAATAGCTCCGCTGCATCGGCGAGTTGCAGAGCACCGGCGACAGGTAGAGTCCCGCCACCTGACGCTGCCAGTCGTGGACGGCAAAGAAATCCTCCACGTGCTTGTTGCTCAGCCGAAGCGGCAGTCCCACACACTCGTGCGCACCGTACCAAGCCACCGCCCAGGGCAGATCACTCATGACCAGGCCATCGGCCGGCACGCTGCCGATCAGATCGCGAATGATATCGGGGCGGTACGGCGGATCCACCATCGGCAGATGCCTCCGCGGAATCTGGTTCGCCACCGACAGCCCCGCGGACGCCATCGCAAAGACCAGGGGCAGACACATCGCCGTCACCACGATTCCGGCGACAATCGATTTCATCAGTGGAAACGGATACTCCAGCGCGTCGAGCAGCGTGTGCAGCAATCCGGCGCCGAACAGGAACAGCACCGGCGCCACGAGCACGAGGAGGTTCTCGGAGTTCACCTCCGGGCTCAGGGTCGAGAGGTGGGTGCGACCGAGGGCCTGTGCGACGAACAGCACCGCAAGACTACCCGCTGCGAACAACCGCATGCGACTGAGGGTGGGATTGCGGAAGGGGAGCAGCAGGCTCACCAGGAAGAAGCCGGTCAGCCAGCTTCCACCCAGCCTCGGCAATTCATCCTGGAACTGGTGGATGGCGTTGTTAATGGCCTTTGCCGCCACCTCACCCAGGGCCACCGACGCCACGTTCGGGGAGAACGAGCGGATCAGGCGGTCGTCCGGAAAGGTTTCAGTGCCGGCAAACAGGGCAAAGCTCGCCGTGCCGAACGGCAGCCCGGAAAGGCGCCAGGTGCGAACCATCCAGGGAGTCAGCAGCAGCAGGAAGACCGCCAGCATTGCTCCGGCGGAGAGCCATCGACGCGCACCGCCAAAGACCAGCAGGAACACCGCCGCCGGAATCACCAGCCAGCCGGTCGAATAGCGGGTGAGGCACATCAGCGCCAGCAGCGCGCCCACCCCTGCCGACAGCAGCACCGGCCCGAGACGCACGGGCGGAGCGTCGGGACGTGAGCGGGCTTCCCAGGTCACCAGCACCCGGACCACCAGGAGCAGGAGCGACATGAGCAGGAGCGTGGACAGCCCGGAATAGGCAAACCGCCAGAACAGGTCGGTCCCGCAGACGATCGCCGCCGCGAGTCCACCGACCACCGGGTCAAAGAGACGGCAGCCCAGGCGATACACCTGCACCACCACCACCAGCAGCAATCCAATGTTCATCCAACTGATCGCCATCTCCGCAGGAATGCGGTGAATCGGTGCGGGAACGGCAGCGGCGGCGTAGCGGGTTCCCGCCGGCAGCACCTTGAACAGGGCGGCCTCCAGGATCGGATACACCGGGGCGTTCTCCAGATCGGGATGATGCCGAACCGGGAGCACCGACCCGGATCTCCCATGGCTCTGGTCCGACTCCTGACGCAGGTGCATGCTCAGCGGACGGATGTTCCAGGTGGTGAATCCGCGCCCTTCGGCAAGATTGCGCGCAATTTGCGCCTGATCCATGGCCTCGGGAGCGGAGAAATTCCGGGCCTCCACGAAGTGATACATCACGACCACCACGCCAAGGATCACCGCCATCAGGAAGCGCTCGAGCCAAAGCTGGCCGGCCCCCTCCTCGAGGAAGTGGATCCAGGTTTGAATGCCTTTCGGTGTTTCGCTGGTCATGATTGCGTCGATTCAAAGTGCCTCAGCACCGGCGCCAGGGGAAGCCGGGTGTTTGGTAGGCGGACTGCAAATCGAGGGAGCCGTTCAAACTCGCGGGAAAACCATCCCAGCCCGCCCCCATCTCCCATCGCCGAACCTCGATCTCCGATCGGCGATTAAAATCCGTCGAGATGGAACTCGTGCAACCGTCGGTGGAGGGTGCGTCGACTCATGCCGAGCTTCTTGGCGGCCTCCGTCCGGTTGCCCTTGCACTCCTGGAGCGCGTGGATCAGCAGCTGCCTTTCTGCCTCCTTCACGGAGACGGATCCGGTGGCGATCTTCTGCCGGGTCTCCTCTCCAGTCGCCACGGCCTCCGGCGTCCGTACTGACACCGGCAGATCGCGCGGCAGCACCTGATCCCCACGGCACAGCACGACGGCGTGCTCCACCGCCGCCCGCAATTCGCGGACGTTGCCAGGCCACCGGTAGGCCAGCATCAATTCCAGCGCCTCGGTGCTAAAGGATTTCACCGGCTTGCCGTTCTCCTGCGAAAACTCGCTCAGGAACGACTGGGAAAGCGCCGGAATATCCACCACGCGATCGCGCAGCGGCGGCAGCTGGATCGGCACCACTGCGAGCCGGTAATACAGATCCTCCCGGAACTTGCCCGCTTTCACGAGAGCCTGGAGATCCTTGTTGGTGGCGGTGATCAGTCGAACGTCGGCCGTCATGGTCTTGCTCGACCCCAGCCGTTCAAATGTCCGCTCCCCCAGGAAGCGCAGCAACTTCACCTGCGTGGTGGCGTCAATCTCGCCGATCTCATCGAGAAACAGCGTCCCGCCCTGCGCCTGCTCGATACGACCCAGACGCCGCTCATGCGCCCCGGTGAAGGCGCCTTTCTCATGACCAAACAATTCGCCCTCCAGCAACGTGGCCGGCAGGGCGGCGCAGTTCACCGTGATCATCGGCCCGCGGGCCCGGGTGCTGTTCTGGTGAATCGCCTTGGCGACCAGTTCCTTGCCGGTGCCGCTTTCGCCGGTGACCAGCACCGTGGCCTTGGTCGGCGCCACCGCCTGGATGGTGTCGAAGACCTCCTTCATCGAGGGCGCCTCGCCCAGCAGGCTGCGCACCCCGAATTTCTGATCCAGCCGCTGATGCAGCTGGGTGTTCTCCACTTCAAGCGACTGGCGCTTCAAGGCGCGCTGGATCCGCAGTTCCAGCTCGTCGATCTGCATCTTCCCCTTGGGAATATAGTCGTCGGCCCCCTGCTTCATCGCGTCCACCGCCAGCTCCTCGGAGCCGTACGCGGTCATCAGGATGCACACCGGCGGCTTGTTCAGCGACTTGGCGCGGTGGATGAGCTTCAGGCCATCCTCGCCGGCCATGCGGAGATCGGTAAGCAACACGTCGAACGACTCTCGCTCCAGCAGTTGCCAGGCCGTCGCGGCGTCCTCGGCGACGTACACATCGAACTTGTCCTCCAGCGCCGCGCGCAACCCGTCGCGCGTCGGTTTTTCGTCATCGACGATGAGCAGGGTGGGCGTTGAGTTGGGGGTCATGGCGTCGCAGGTCGCAGGTCGTCAATTCAGGTAGCGGACGAGTCGCCGGCGGGGACATCCAACAGCCGCGGCGCCTTCTCGCGCAAGGGCAGCCAGAGACGAAAGGTGGTTCCCACCCCGACGCGGCTTTCCAGCTCCACGCGGCCGCCGTGATCCCGGAGGATCCGCTGCACGATCATGAGGCCGAGCCCAGTGCCCTTTTGCTTGGTGGTGTAAAAGGGTTCGAAGATCCGGTTCAACTGCTCCGACGGGATGCCGGATCCGGTATCCGCCACCGTGAGCCACGCCTCGTCCGGGGTGGTGCCGGTGGCCAGCGTGAGCGAACCGCCCTTGGTCATGGCCTGCATGGCGTTCTTCACCAGATTCACCAGCACCTGCTTCATCTGCGCCGGATCCAACCGCACCGGCGGCAGGCCGCCGGCCAGTTTCTGACGCACCACCAGCTTTCGATTGTCGAGCTCCGGCTGCAGCAGCGCGAGCGTGTCGGCCACCACGTCATTGAGCGAACCCGACCGAAACTTCGGCGGTGTGGGTCGCATGGCCGAGAGGAATTCGGTGATGATGTAGTCGAGCCGCGAAATCTCGCCTCGGGCCACCCCGAGGTACTCCTGAAGCTTGTCGGCGCGGGCATGAATCGCCGCCGGATCCTCATCCGCCGCCTGCCGCAACCGCTTCACCTCGCGCTCCATGAGCTGAAGGTGAATGTGGAGCGCGTTGAGCGGATTCCCCAGCTCATGGGCCACACTGGCCGCCAGCAGGGTGAGCGCGTGCACGCGCTCGGTCTCGACCGCCTCGGTCGTCTTTTGCCGTGCCTCGGTGGCATCGTGCAGAATCAGCGCCACGCCGCTGCTTCCCACCCCCTCCCCATCAAGCGGGGCGGCGTACAGGCGCAGCAGACGCGGCCGCGGATAGCTGACCTCGAACTCATGACGCAGCACCCCGGGCCCGCCGCGACGGTCCAGCGCAGAGATTTGCGCCCAATCGAGTTGGGGAATGAACCGGGTGACCGGCTGCCCCTCGGCATCATCAAGCCGCACCCCCAGCAGGCGCGACACCGACTGGTTCAGGTACAGGATGTTCGCCGACTCATCGACCACGAGAATGCCATCCTCAATAGTATTGAAGACCATCTCGAGGAACGATCGTTCGCGGGCGAGCCGTTCCACCACGGTCTGCAGCCCCTGGGCATCGAGCCGGCCGATGCGGCCGAGGACCTTGTCCAGAAAACTGCTCTTGGACCCGGACTTCGGTTTCATGGCAGACGGTGACGCGACAACGAAAACATGACAGCAAATGACTGACCGGAGCCTAGGCGGCTGCGGCGCCGGGACAAGTCGAAGGTCGCGAAGAGTAGCCGCCGAGGAAATGCAACGGACAGGATGCCCCGAAATATCGAGAGGGACACTTCCGAGGTGGGGACGTTGGAGGACTCACCGCGACATCCTCCGAACGCCCGACACCTCGGACTACTGCGGCATGTGCACCGCACCGTCGGGACACGCGAATCGCTGAATGTCCTCGGCGCGAGCGCCATGGGTCGCCAGCAACTGCGCCCGTGTGCCACCTTCAAAACAAACCCCGTTCCATCCCGGCGACATCGTGCAGCCGTATAACGCGTAAAGCCCGCCCTCGACCAGATGCCCCGCCTGCCAGACTCCGGCGGGCACCACGTACTGGATGCAATGCCCAGCGGCGGCGTCAGGGCCCAGGATCACATCCTCACTCGTGCCATCCGGTCGCAGCAGAATCAGCCGCAGCGGGTCGCCCGCGTAAAAATGCCACACCTCGTCAAAGGTGAGCCGATGAAACAGCGACTGGCTCTTCGGCTCGTGGCAGTACATCCCGATCATGGCGGTCCCCGCCGGCGTCCCAGGCACGAGCTCCTCCTTCGAGCGATAGGTTTGCGCGAACAACGTCCCCTCGACCGGCAGGGGCTGAAGTCCGTGGCGCTCGATGAGGGAGGCGACGAGGGGGGACATGGAGGCGGTGATCGGTAATCAGTGATCAGTGATTAGAGATCGGTGGAGGGTGGCGTTAGAGTTCCAGGCTGGTGACGAGGGCGTCCACGAGTTCCTGGGTGCGTTCGCTGATGCGGATGCTTTCCCGCACGGCGGTGCCACGGGGATCGCGGGCGAGGGCGGTGAAGTTTTCCAGCATGGTGACCACCTGCCGCTTGGCACTCGGGGTTTCCACGCGCACGAATCCGGAGGGCGTCGCCAGTCCGGAGCGCTGCGTGAATCCCACCGGACGGCTGTGATCGGGAATCAGGAATCCGCCCGCCCAATCGAGGACGAAGTCATCCATCGAGACCACGCCCTTCTCTCCGAGCAGTTCGAGATCCATGAGGCAGGCACCCACCGTGTAGCCGGCATCCCAGGTGCTCGTAAGCCCATCAGCAAACTCAATGACACCGGCGCCGCGGACGAAGCCCCCGGTGACCGGATCCTTCTTCGCCACGCCGCGGCTGCGCACCACGGCGGGGTGCGAAGGTGCATACTCCGCGACCGCCCGCATGGAGTACCAGGCCATGTCGCCGATGGCGCCAGTGGGCTCCTTGCCGGGTTGTAGCCGGATGTTGTTGCGATCGGCGGACGGAAAAAAGAACGAGGTGCGAATCGCCTCCAGCCGGCCGGTGCGCTCCGGGAGTTCGCGACGGAGCTGATGGGTGCGGGGATGATGCGTAAAGTGCGTCGCGTCCATGAACGCCACCCCACGGGCCGTGCAGGCCGCCGTGATGCGTCGCAAGGAAGCGAGGTTCAAAAAGGGTTTGTCGCCCAGCACATGTCGACCGGCGTTGGCGGCACCAACGCAAATCGCCTCGCGGGCCACCGTGGGCGTCGCGACATACACGGCATCCACCCCGCCGTCGGCAATGAGAGCCTCCCAGGTCTGATGGACGCGCACCCCACCATGCCGTGCGGCAAAGTCAGTCGCCGCCTCGACTCGCCGACTGGCCACGGCGGCCAGTCGCACCCGGTCGGTTTCACGCAGGGCGGTGGCGATGACATCGGCAATGAAGCCGGTTCCGACGATTCCAAGGTTCAGGGAGGCACTCATGAATTCAGGATGGCCCGGTTCCCATAGCCCGCATGGATGCGGCGCGCAATGCGGATGCAGGAAACCGGATCAGCGGGTCCACTCGATCACGGCCATCATTGCCAGGACGCCCAATGCACCGGCCGCAACCGTGCCCGCCAGAGTATGCGATGCCGCGGGCTTGGGCCGCGGGAAATCAGGGGTTACGCCACAGGCGATCATGCGATCGTACAGGTCGGGATGGGACGACTTCTGCTCCAGCACCGCAGGGACGAGATTGTCCTCATGCAATCGCAGGAGCGCTGACGCCAGCGCGGCGGCATCCTCCCGGGCCCCTGTCTGGTCTGCCTTGTTCTCCTGCCGGATCGACCAGCGCGAAAAAAGGAACCGTGGAGCAATCCACAGCAATACCAACAGTCCAAGCCCCTGAGGTCCCCAGGTCGCACACACCGGCTTCACCAGCAGAAGGGGGAGGGAGCTGTAGGCAACCAACACCCGGACGAAACTCAGCGCGAACGATTCCCGGAGATGTTCCAACTCATGAGCCACCACCGCTCTCAATTCTGCCGGAGACAAAATCTCAACGATGCGGCTGGTGACGACTATCTCCTTGGAAAACGGGAGTGCGACTGCGGTGGATTGAGGCACTTCGACTACCCAGGCCCTTCGCACCCGAATCCCCGATTTTTCGGAAACATCGCGAATCAGCGCTTCAACCTCCGCGGAAGGCGCAGCCAGCCGTCGAAAGGGTCTGCTGATGGGAATGGGCCAAATCTGTCCGGCAATCAGGTAACCAATCACCCCACCAAAGAGCACCCAGGTCACCGCGCCAAAATCCCGGGGCATGGCGACAATCAACACCCCGTAGAACAGCGCGGGGTTCTTGAGGGGAGTGACCCACCACCGCTCCTTCCTGCTCCCGTGCTCCAAGGCTCGCTTCAAGGGCCAGGCCCCCAAGGTGACTCCAATAGCCGACAAAAGCCCCACAGCGAGGATCCAAAACACCCCGGGATGTCTCCACAGATAAACTGCGAGCGCGCAATCCGCGGGAAGGAACACCGCGACCGCCGCCATTCCCATGCGGTCGGCGTGAATCCTCCGCGCCACGTCACTCCAATGGAGCTGTTCCCGCTGGCGCAATACCCGGCGTGCCGGCCATCCCGTCATCGAGGTCCAAGCCCAAGAACCCACTCCGGCAGCCAGCGCGACCAGAAGCAGCTGAAGGGTGTCCATGCATCGAACCCTGCACCGTCACGTCCGTCCGCCGGAACCGAAAAATGCCCGAGCCTCGCCGGCCCAGCCGCACCCTATCGCCGCGCTGGTCTCCGCAACTTCCAGCCCCATTTGCGGGCGACTCCCCACAGACCGAGCACCAGCCCGCACCCGAGCGCGGTTTCGGCGGGTTCGGGGACGGACGCCACTTCGAAGCCACCACCGGCGAAGGCATAGCTGTAGTCCGGATCGGTTCCGTACGGCACGTCCAGCGTGTAGCCGATTTCGAAGACGTAGTTCTTGGTGCCGTCGAGCTCCACGGTGAGCGGCGCCGCGCCGGGATCGCGGCGGATTGGACTCATTCCCGGGCCGGACAATTCCGCGGATAGCCGCTCGTGCGCGGCATCGTGCAGCGAGGGAATCGCCGGAAGGGTCAGTCGAAACCGTCCGCCGTCCGGTTCCCCGAGGAGCACGTAGCTGATCGCCGCACGCACCAGCAATGAGGCGGGTTTGGGCGGGGTTCCCACCATCGCCTGCTGCGCGCTGCCATGCAGACCGAGCTGCACCAGCAACGAGTCCGGCGCCGCCGGCCCACCGTTCGTGTAGGTGAAGCTGACCTGCGCGGTGCCGTAATCCTTGTCCAGCGGGCTCGTTGGCACCGACCGGCTCGACACCGACGCGTTGTAGGTGCCGCCAATTTCGTTGGTCTCGATCACCGGCGGACTGTCAAAGCGATCCAAGTCGTCGAGCGTCCCTGAGGCGCTGTAATAGTACGCTTGGGTGTCGGCCTTCAGCCGGATGGCCTCGGTGAGGCGGCCGGAAATCAATCCGGAGAAAGATTGCGCCTGGCCGGAGGTGGCGGCGATCAGGCCGCTGCCCACGGCGAAGATCTGCAGCGTGGAGAGGTTGAAATGTCTCATCAGGGACACCTCCGCATGCTGCAGCGCGGATCTTTCAAACAATCATCGATCCATTTCGGAAAGACCCAACTGCGACAACGCCGATTCCAACTCCGGCAGGCTCCAGCACAGCACTTCTCCGCGTGCCGTGGTCGCAAACAGCCGCCCGCCATCCGGACTGAAAACCACCGCCAGGAGGCGCCCGCCATCCGCTGCCTCCAACGTGAGTCCCGGGGCGCCATCGGGCAGGTGGAACAGATGGATTTCATGATCCCCGTACACCGCCGCTAGCGTGCGCGAATCGGGACTGAACGCCGCGCTCCCGGCGACGGTGTTCGCGGGCCCGGCAGGCAGGGTCGGTCCCGGCCCCCAATCGTCGGCACGCCACAGCGAGCACGCCGGTCCGGCGGCGGCGAGCCATTGGCCATCCGGACTGAAGACTGGTCGAACCTGCGCTCCCGAAGGCAGGCGCGCCACGCGACGCCCGGAGACCGGATCCCACAGCAATACATCCGGAACAGATTGGGAGCCGCTGGCAATCAGGGTTCCCGGTTCACGGATGGCGGCAAAGCGGACGAACTCGTGCGGCGCCATCCGGGATTCCCTTCCCTCGGGCGACCGCAGCACGAGCGAATCGGTGGCACCGTCGGCCAGCAGGAGCCCTCCGGTGGTCGTCGACACGGCCAGGTGCGTCCACACGCGCCCGGACTCGCGGCGCGGCAACGGATCACGAGGGCTTCCTTGATCGAGGGGCACCCAGCACACCTCTCCGCCATCCAGCCACCACAGCGTTCGCCCCCCCTGTCCAAAGGCGATGGCTCGAACGCCGTGCGCCGGCATCGATGCAACGCGCGCTCCGGATTGCGCGTCCGAGACGTCAACGCTTGAGGATGTCCCCACCGCCAGCCATTTCCCATTCGAAGAAATGGCCAGCACGCCGTCCCCGCCTCCGGTCCCCGGACCGCGAACCCTTTGAAACCCGGTGGAAGGCACCAGTCCGATAAACCCCGGCTCCCCACCGCGCCAAACCAAGCCCAGGCGCGTGTCCGATGGACGAAATTCCAGCTGCCAGGCAATCGCCGGAACTCGCGCGAGTTCCTGGCCGGTTTCCGCATCCCATAGTGTCACCACCTCCTCTTCGCCGGCGGTTGCAAGAACACGTCCCGCGGGATCGAAGGCCAGGCGGCGAATCGCCCCGGAACGGGCGGGCACCTGCCAGCGGGGATGGGGATCCGGGAGAGTCCACACGAGCAATTCCCCGGTCTCCAGCCCGACGGCGAACTGCCCCGGGCGGGATCCCCAAGTCAGCGAGTAAACCGCGCCTGGAACCTGGAGAATCTCGCCGCGTCCCCCGGAGTCCACTTCATGCAAGGTGACCTGATTCCCTCCGACGGCCGTCGCCAGCCAGCTGCCATCGGGTGAAACCGCAAGACTGGTAACCGCCGGCGCGGATCGCGATTCCCCGGCCGGCGGAAGACGGCGCACCGATCGACCGGTCGGAAGTTCAATCAACTCCACCGCGCCATCCGCTCCCGCCACCCAGAGGCGCGAATCCGGTGCGAAGACGCAGACGCCATTCGTATGGCAATAGGCGGCAGCGCTCAGGTCACCGATCAGAAACTCCCCACCGCGGCGAAGTCGCACAAACCGCCCATCGGGGCTGAATCCCGTCACCTCATCGTCCACGGGGCGCAGCCCCGGGAGCCGGCTCTTTCGATCCGGCGTGTCGGGATTCACGACGGAAACCGCTCCGTCTGGATCCCGCCGGGCAAACAGCCGCTGGTCGCGGTCCCCGGCCACGCTCATGGGGTCCGTGCTGCGCAGCGATTCGGGCGCGGGGATCCATCGGGTACCGGTCTGCGCCATCGCGGCGACGGCGGCGGAGCGCATGGCCCGGCGTTGCGCTGCTTCGGGACCCAGCACGAGCGCATTGGTGAGGACACGCAGCACCGCATCGCGTCCGCCCAGCCGGCCCAGACGCACCTCCGCCTGGGCCTGGGCGAGGGAGGTATTGATGAGCTCATGACGAGCCCGTCGTTCCGCGGCGGCAATGAGCCGGGCATTTTCCCGTTCAAGTCGAGCCTGCCGCGACGACCACAGCCATGCCGTCGCCGCCACGGCAAGCCCCGCCGCCGCGGCCAGTCCCAGGCGTCGAAACCAGACCAGCCGCAAAC
>CANGMO010000020.1 GCA_947454295.1 Verrucomicrobiota bacterium
GGCGCGAATGGAGCCGATGACCGTCAAGGCCGGTGGCCTGACCCAGCCCATGCTCGCTGTCACCCTGATGTGCGTCATGCTCGGCTCGTGGTTCACCGACGCCATCGGCATCTACGCGGTGTTCGGCGCGTTCATTCTCGGTGTGGCCATGCCCCGGGGCGAATTCTCCGCCGCCCTGACCCGCCAGCTGGAACCACTGCTCGTGGTATTCCTGCTTCCCACCTTTTTCACCTACTCAGGACTCAACACACGACTGGATCTCGTGGACACCCCGCAGCTGTGGATGGTGGCCGTCCTCGCCCTGCTCGCTGCCTGCCTCGGCAAGGGAGTCGCGTGCTGGGCCGCCGCCCGGCTGAACGGGGAAAACAATCCCACCGCCCTCGCCGTCGGCACCCTCATGAACGCCCGCGGCCTCATGGAGCTGATCATCCTCAACATCGGCCTCGAACGCGGTCTCATCACGCCCCAGCTGTTCTCGATCATGGTGGTGATGGCCGTGGTCACCACCCTGCTGGCCTCGCCCGTCTTTGAATGGGTCTACGGCAGGCAGGCAAGGGCTCGGGGCGAACTCGCGTCCCTGCCCTCCCATTCCTGATCCCCGCTACCCCGCTACCCGCATTCCCTTTCGGAACTCGGGCGAGTTGAGGCGCCCAGTTGACAGATTCAAACACGTGTTTCAAACTCCCGCTTGAACGGATGTCGACGACACGTCAACGGGTTCGAGAAAGCGGTGCCGACGCGGGCAGCCATGACGCGACGCGACGCGCCTTGCTGGACGCCGCGGCGGACGTGTTCGCCGAAGTCGGGTTCCGGCAGGCGACCATTCGCGACATCTGCAAGCGGGCCGCGGCCAACGTGGCGGCGGTAAACTACCATTTCGGCGACAAGGAAACGCTCTACGCGGAGGTGTTGACCGAGCAGAGCCGGCTGGCCATGCGGCTGCATCCGTCGCCGCCCGATGATCCCGCGGTTCCGGCGGCGATCCGCCTCGAGCAGTTCGTTCGGAGCTTTCTGCAACGGGTGCTTTCCGCGGAGCTGAGTGCGCGGCACGGCCGCATGATGGCGCGGGAGATGGTGGATCCCACCCGCGCCCTCGATCGGCTGGTGAAGGAATCCATCCGGCCCAACGCGCTGCAGCTATCCAGCATACTCCGTGATCTGGCGGGCCAGGGAACGACGGAAGAGGTCCTACGCCTGGCCGGCATGAGCATCGTGGGACAGATCCTGTTCTATTGCCACTGCCAGCCCGTGGTGAGGCGACTCTTCCCGGAAAGTCCGTACGACGCCGGCCAGCTGGAGCAGCTCACGCGGCACATCACGGATTTCAGCCTGTCCGCCCTCCGCGGACTATCCGCCTCGGGTTCCCCTTCCCGGCGTCGACCGCAGACGAAACGTCGCCGCGCCCGCACCTGACGACGCCGCCCTACACACCCCCTTTCCATGTTTCACCTCGCGCTCAAGATGCTGATGGGCGATCGCGCCAAGTACATCATGCTGGTCGGCGGGCTCACCTTTGCCGCGCTGCTGATGACGCAGCAGAACGCCGTCTTCCAGGGCCTGCTTTCCTGGACCACCAGCCATTTGCGGAACATGCGGGCCTCCATCTGGGTGGTGGAGGCGCACGTGGACTATGCGAATGAGACCAAGCCGCTGCGCGACACCGACGTGAACCGCGTCCGCAGCGTCAAGGGCGTGGACTTCGCCGTGCCGATGTTCCAGGGAATTCTGAAGGCCAAGGACTCCGACGGCGCCGACAAGCAGATCATGTTGATCGGCCTCCACGGCGCGACGCTCTTCGGCCGTCCGCCGCAGATGCTGGCCGGCAGTCTGCAGCAGCTCCGCCTTCCCAACACCGTCGTGATCGATGAACTCGGGGTTCAGCGTCTCAGCGCCAAGGGCCGGCCGCCGATCAAGATCGGGGACACCTTTGAGATCAATGATCGCGAGGCCCGCATCGTGGGCATCTGCCGGACCGAGCGGCACTTCTTCGGCTATCCGTACGTCTTCAGCAGCTACGATCAGGCGCTCCAATACGCGCCGCGGCAGCGCAAAATGCTCTCGGTGATCCTGGCGGAACCCAAGCCGGGCGCAGCGATCGCCGATGTCGCACGCGCCATCCAGCGCGAGACGGGCCTGAAGGCGTACACGAGCGAGGAATTTGCCAAGGTGACCGTGGACTACATCTGGAAAAACACCGGCATCCCGATGTCGTTCATGACCACCATCATCCTCGGCTTCATCGTGGGCGTCGCCGTTTCCGGCCAGACCTTTTTCTCCTTCGTGCTCGAGAACCTGCGTCACCTCGGCGCGCTGAAGGCGATGGGGGCCAGCACCTGGATGCTCGCGCGGATGCTTCTCCTCCAGGCCTTCACCGTGGGGATGATTGGGTACGGGATGGGGGTGGGCCTGGCCGCGTTGTTTGGATTCGCCGTCCTCCCGGTGGGGCAGCCCCCGTTCCTGCTGGAGGCGAGTTCGATGATCAAAACCGCGGTCGCCATCGTGGTGATGTGCTGCTTCTCGGCCTTCCTGGGAATCCGAAAGGTGGCGCGACTGGAACCGGCGATCGTCTTCCGTGGCTGAGCGGCCCTCCCTAGAACGCAGTTGAACTCCAGTCCATGAGCGTCCCTTTCAAGGCCCCAGCCTCCACCCCGTCCAGCGGCACGCCGACGGCGGTCCGCGTGCGCGGGGTGACAAAAACCTTCGGTACCGGCGACAGCCGGACGGTGGCCCTCAAAGGGGTCGACTTCGAAACCCGGGAAGGTGAGTTGCACCTGGTGGTCGGCCCGAGCGGTTGCGGCAAGACCACGCTGTTGAGCGTGGTGGCGGGCACGCTGGATTGGGACGCCGGCGAAATCGACGTGCTGGGAACCAGGCTGAACGGCATGAGCAAGGCCGCGGTGACGGCATTCCGCGGACGCCACATCGGGTTCATTTTCCAACAGTTCAACCTCATTCCCACGCTTACCTGCGTGGAGAACGTCAGCGTCCCGCTGCTGTTGAACGGCGTCCACCGTCATCGCGCCGAGCAGACCGCCGCAGAACTCCTGCAGCGGGTCGGACTCGGAGACAAGGGGCGGAAGCGGCCAACTGAATTGTCAGGTGGACAACAGCAACGCGTGGCCATTGCGCGCGCGCTCAGCCACGAGCCGCGGCTCATCATCTGCGACGAACCCACCAGCGCCCTCGATCGCGACACGGGACATCACATCATGGACCTGCTCAGCACCGCGGCGCGCGCGCCGGGGCGCTGCGTGATCATCGTCACCCACGACCCGCGTACCTACGGCTACGCCGACCGGATCACCGAAATGGAGGACGGACGCGTCCGCCAGGTGCTGGAAGGCGACGCCCTGCGCCACTACGTCGACCAACACACATAATCCCGCCCCCGATTTTCCATCTCCGAACTTCGACTCCTCCCATGCTGTTCCGCAAAATCTCCTTCTACTTCGCCATCGCCGGTGTGGTGGCCGCGCTGGCCCTCGTGCACCGCATGAAGCAACGTCCCCCCAGTCCGGGGCCGGAATCCCCACCCGCCCGCTCCCCCTACTCCGACACGGTCGCAGCGACGGGCCTGGTGGAGGCGGCAAAGGAAAACGTGAAGATCGCGTCGCCGCGCGCCGGCGTGGTGACCCGCGTGGCGGTCAAGGTCGGCGACCGGGTAAAAGCTGGCGCTCTCCTGTTCCAACTCGACGACAGGGAGGTGCGTTCACGCGTCGCCACCATGGAGGCGCAGATGGCTTCGATGGAGTCGACGCTGGCCGTTGAGGAAGTGTCGGTCGCCGACTGGACCGATCAGGTGGAGCGTTTCAGCCGGTTGGAGCGCGACAAGGTGGCCACCGAGGACGAGTTGAAGCGGCGGCAGTTCACACTCCAGGGCGCGCGTGCCCGGGTGGCGGCGAGTCGCGCCGCCATCGCGGCCTGCAGTCGGCAGCTCGAACAGGCACGCACCGATTTGGAAATCCTTTCGGTGCGGGCCCCGCGCGACGGGCAACTCCTGCAGGTGAACGTCCGCGAAGGCGAATTCGCCCCGGCCGCCGCCCCGGCCGGCGACCCGCTGATGCTGCTGGGAGATGTCGACCGGCTGCAGGTCCGCGCCGAGGTGGACGAGCAGAACGCCGTGCTGGTGGACGCAAGTCAACCGGCCCAGGCCTCCCTCAAGGGGCACGCCGATCTGCAGATGCCGCTTCGCTTTGTGCGCATTGAACCGTATGTGGTTCCCAAGCGCAGCCTCACCGGAGACAGCCTGGAGCGCGTCGACACCCGCGTCCTGCAAATCGTGTTCGAATTGGACCGTCCGGCATTCCCGGTGTACGTCGGGCAGCAGGTGGACGTGTTCATCGCGCGCAAGCCCGCCCCGACCGCGGCCCGCTGAGACACGGTTCCTCCTCAACCCTGCGCCTGAGCCAACTCCCATTTGACCCCACTCCTCCCGCCACTCAACTTCGTCCCCTCATGAGCCGCCCATCCCTCACTCAGGCCCGCTTCCAAGTCGCCCTTCTGACCTGGCTCGCCGCGTTGCCGGCCGGATCCGTGGTGCGCGCCGAGTCGGCACCTCCCGCCGCGGCATCCACCCCTGGCACCGCCCGCAGCGGAACCCCGGCCTGGCCCTCCGCGCCGCTCAGCCTGCAGAATGTGTTGGAGCTCGGCCTGCAGCAGAGCCCCGCGATTCTCAAGGGAAAGCAGGACATCGAGGAAAGCCTCGGCGTGGTGGTGCAGCTGAAGTCGGCGGCACGGCCGCAGGTTTCAGCGAGCGGCGCCGTGAACTCGCTCGATAGCGGCAGGATCGAGGCCGCGCCATTTGGTGGCCCCGGGGGCATCAAGTTTCAAAGCGACAAAAACTGGAACACCGCCATCCAGGTTTCGCAGCCGCTGTACGCGGGCGGACGCATCGCGGCCTCGCTTCGCAGCGCCAGGTGGACGCGTGAGGCAGCACTGGCCAGCTACCAGGCGTTGGTGGAGGAGACGCTGCTGAACCTGCGCATCGCCTACGACGACATCCTGCTGGCCGCCGAGCAGATCAAGACGCAGGAAGCGTCCGTTCACCTGCTGGAGCAGGAACTGGCGGACGCCCGGCGGCGCTTCGAGGCAGGCACCGTCCCCCGGTTCAACGTGTTGCGCGCCGAGGTGGAGCTCGGCAGCGCCAAGCCGCGCCTCATCCGGGCCCGGAACGCGCATCGCATTGCCAAGAACCACCTCGCCACCCTGTTGGGATGGAACACGCCCAACGACGGTGCCGAAGACATCCCGCTGCAACTCTCCGGAAAACTGGAGGCACAGAAGGGCGATGCCGCGCTGACGCAGGCCATCGGGCGCGCTCTCGCGCAGCGTCCTGAGCTCACCGCGTTGCGAGCCCAGGAGGCGATCCGCGGCGAAGAGCTCACCCAAGCGAAGTCGGCCCGACTTCCCGTGGTGTCTGCGTATGGTGGATGGGGTTGGCAGAGCCGAACCTTTACCGACGATTTCTCGGGGTACGTGGATGGGTGGAACGTAGGCGCCCGGGTGGATTGGTCGATCTGGGATTCCGGCCTCACACGGGGCAAGGTGGATGCCGCCACGGCGCGTCGTCAGAAGGCGCACATCGAGATCGACGACACCGCCCGAAAGATCGAACTCGAAGTCCGCACCGCCCACTCCAATTTCCAGGAATCCCGCGAAGTGCTGGAATCCCAGGCCCGGGTCATTGAGCAGGCCGAAGAGGCACTGCGTCTCGCCGGCGCGCGCGCCGAGGCCGGAAGCGGGACGCAGCTGGATGTCCTCAGCGCCCAGACGGCGCTCACTGAGGCCCGAAGCACCTATTTCCAGGCCCTGCGAGACCAGCGTGTGGCGTGGGCCCGGCTTGAGCGGGCCATGGGGGCGGCCACCCTGCTGCGCACCGACAGTGGAACCGCATCCAAGCCCTGAATCATGCCCGGGCCCTCCCGCGTTGAACGGGAGGCGACCAGGCATTCGGAGCGTTCCGATCATTTACCTTCCCCCATCGCCCGGGGGAACGCAGCCTTTTGCCCCGACATGAGTTCCTCGAAGAAGTCGCCGCTGCTGATCATTTTTCTGACGGTCTTCATCGACCTGGTGGGCTTCGGCATCGTTCTGCCGTTGCTTCCCACCTACGCCCACAGCTTTCACGCCAGCGGCATCGTCGTGGGAGCCATCATGGCCGCCTATTCGGCGATGCAATTCCTGTTCGCTCCGGCCTGGGGGGCCTGGAGCGATCGCGTGGGACGCCGCCCTGTCCTGCTGATCAGTACCGCTGGAGCCGCGCTGAGCTATGCCGTTTTTGCCTTCGGCTCCACGCTCAGCGGCACCACGGCGTTGTGGGTGATCTTCCTTTCACGAGTTTGCGCGGGCATCTGCGGCGCCAATCTTACCGTGGCCCAGGCCTACATCGCCGACATCACCCCGCCTGAGCAAAGCGCACAACGCATGGGGCTCATTGGGATGGCCTTCGGACTCGGATTCATCATTGGTCCGCTGGTGGCGCTGGCCGGGCAGGCCTTGATCGGGCCCAGCGGCCCCGGCTGGCTCGCGGCGACCATTTGTGCCTCCAACCTCGTCTTCGCCTTCACCAGGCTGCCGGAAAGTTGGACTCCCGGAGCGAAGGCGGCGATTCAACGCACCCGCAAGGAGGGCGTGATGCACGTCATGCGAACCCCGGTTCTGGGATTCCTGGTGGTGGTTTTCTTCCTGGCGACCTTCGGATTCACCTGCTTCGAGAGCAACCTGGCGATTCTCGTCACCCATAACTTCAATCTCGATGACCTTTCCGCCCGCAAGGTTGGCGCGGTTCTGTTCTCGTTTGCCGGCATCGTCGGAGCCTTCGTTCAGGGTGGTCCCATCGGGAAGCTGGTGAAGAAGGTGGGCGAACCCCGGCTGGTGGCCTTCAGTCTTCTGATTTTTGCGGTTGGCCTGTTCCCCATGCCCTGGCTGACCAGCCACGAACCCCTCGCCTGGAGCAGCCTGTTCTCTGCCGCGGGCGGCGCCTGGCGGCTGCTATTCCTGCTGGTGGCATTGATCGCCATCGGTTCAGGCCTCACCCGGCCTCCGCTGTTCGCGCTGCTGCAGCGTCTCGCGCCGGAGAATGAGCGTGGATTGACCTTCGGAGTGGCCCAATCCGGCGCCAGCCTGGCACGCATCATTGGTCCGCTGTTCGCCGGATGGATGTATGACCGGCACCCGAGCTGGCCCTATGTGGTCTGCTCAGCGTTGGCGTTGGTGACCGGTGTTCTCGCCTGGAACAAGCTGGTCCGGGGCGACGTGCTCCACCAGACATCGCCGGGTGGCCCCACCCCTGCAGCGGCTCACTGAAATCCCGCGCGGCGGCGAGGTCAGGAAGAAACCGGGGTGGGATTGATCCCGGTATTCACCAGGGTTTTGGCGGCGCCGATGGTCCCTGGTCGCACGTCAGCGTGCACAGCACCGGCACCCGATGATGCCCCGACGGAAACCGCTTCCGCCGTTGCCACCGGAACCGAAGCGGACTTGCCCGAGCGGCGCTTCGGCATTGGAACAAACACCACGGCCGCCCCGAGAAACATCAGGCCAATGGCCGCAAAATCGGAGGCGGTCCACTCCACCGAGGACGCCGCGGCGGTAGAAGCCGCGCGCTGGGTCGCCTTCCGGGTGCGAAGGTCCGGCGTCGCGGAATCCGCCGCAGACACACGGTACGGCACGGTCGCGAGAAGCGTCACGGCCAGCACCACCATCAACGGCACCCGAATCTGTCGCATTTCTATTGGCTTGGCACCCATGTCGATTGGAGTTATCCGACCTTTGAGCTACACCCCGCAATCAGTCGAAATCCTCACCCGAGGTCCGGCTCGGCACTACGCACTTATCCGAGGAATCGCCATTCCTAGTACTTTTCCTGACCTTTTTTTTAATTTCCTAGTAAGCAGTAGCAAAAGGAAAGCCAAGTTCAACTTTTGGAAAGGATAGCGGATAGAACGAGGCGCCGAGAGAAAACTGCGAACCATTTCAGTCGCGGCGGCGTAACACCCCATGTTCATGACCGGCACCTTGTCACCGACCGACGAGCAGGACATGTGGCGGGTGAAGCACGGCGGAGATCCCGACGCGTTTGCCTGCCTGGTCCGACGTTGGGAGCGCCCCATCCAGCGCCTCTGCGCGCGCATGACGGGGGACGTGCATCGCGGACAGGATCTAGCCCAGGACGCGTTTTCGAGGGTCTTCCTTCGCCGCCAAGAGTATCAGCCCGGGGGAAAATTCTCCACCTGGCTGTGGCGGATTGCGATCAACCTGTGCTTGGACGACCTGCGAAAACGTCAGCGGCGTCCCGAGGTAGCCTTGATTCGAGAATCCCCTGAGGACGCCCTTCCAATCGTCGAGACCCTCACCGATCCCGGACCGGGGCCAGACGAGACGCTTGCCGCGCTCGAACAATCGGAACGGGTGCGACTCGCCCTGCAGCGTCTCCCCGATCACTACCGGTCGGTACTGATCTTTCGTCACTATGAAGGGCTGCGATGCTCCGAGATCGCCGAAGTTCTGGGGATTCCCGAGGGCACGGTGAAGTCGCGAATGAGCGAAGCATTGAGCCGCCTTTCGGTGCTCCTGCGTTCCCCAGTGTAACCCTTTTCCCGAGTTGAATCTCATGAACCATCCCACACCGGAAACCTGGGTCGAGTACCTGTATGGCGAGCTTTCGGCGGCTGCCGAGGCAGAGTGCCGTCAACACCTGGAGGCGTGTCCGGAATGCCGGGGCCGCGTCGGCGAATGGAAAGCCACCCAGCGTCTGCTCGACGCGGATCGAGCAACGCTGTCGCCACGCGCGGTGGCAACCTCCCCGCGGCCATTTGCCTGGATGCAGACCAACCTCCCGTGGGCTGCGGCGATCGCAATTCTGCTCGGGCTTGGCTTCGTTGGAGGGCGTCTCTCCGGTCCCTCGCGTCGCGAGCTGCAGGCCGAACTGATCCGAACTCGCGAGGAACTCCGCACGGAGTTCGAGAACCGTCAGTCGGAAGCCCTTCGATCCACCGCCGCCGCAGCGGCCACCGCCAACTCCGAGGAGACCCGCCAGTTCCTCAACGCATTTGCCGGTCAGCTGCAGGCCGCCCGGATCGCGGATCGTCGGGATTTCCTTCAGGCCATTCGTGCGCTCGACGAACAGCATCAGGTGGATCTGGGCGTGCTGCGCAGCGATCTCGGCCACCTGGCACGCACCACCGGCAGCGGCTTCCGCCAGGCGGAATCGCAATTCAATCTCATCGCTTCACAACTGCCTGCCGAACCCGCCGTCAGCCCGTCGCCGTCGCGCGGTCCCGTCCCCGTTCCCTAACCGCAGCGTCCGTCATTCCCTTCCCGATACCATGACTCCCACCTCACGCACCGCGTCTCCCAAGGCTTCCCATAGCGCCACCTGTCGTCGCGTCGCATTCGCGTTGATCCTTGGTGCATCCAGCCTCGCGTCCTGCTCCCTTCGAGCCCAGTCCGGTGGCGGCGCCGCGGCCGACCCGGCTGCCGCCTCCGGAGGATCCACCGAAGCGCAGGTGCAGGCCGGTGCCGAACGCATTCACCGTGAACTCGCACGGGTCGGCGCGTCGGTCGCCCAGGCTTTCGGCTCGGCCCGCCGCGAGGTGGGACGCGCGCACCTCAGCTTTCAGGGAGCCTCCAGTCTCCGGACGCTGGTGATCCCTCGCCCCGATGCCACCGAGGATCAGCTCGCCGAAACCCGTGAGCAGCTGACCATCATGTCACGGATCCTCGTCAAGGCCGCCGACCCGGAGTCCACCGGGCGCGGGGCATTCCGATTCCACCTGGCCGGGCTGGACTTCAATGCCGGCACCGACCTCGACGCCATGGCGCTCGATGGCTACGGAGCTTTGTTCCAGGTCTCCGTCGACTTTCCCCTGATCGAAATCGCCAAAGCCGCGGAAAAGAAGGCCCCCGCGCCCGCCGACAAGGACGCCACCTGGGAACGAACCCGGCGGGAACTGGCCGGCGGACCTGCAGAGGATCTCCTCGATGACAACGAGGCCGAGGGCGTCAATGCACCGCCGTTCGACGCCGAACGCGTCGCCAGCCTGCGCAAACGGCTCATCGATTCCCTGCGTCACGCCGCCAATCTCAAGTTCCTCCACGAGGGCGCCGAACGGGTTACCGTCGTTGTCACGGGGCGCAGCCCGTCACTCAATCATGCCGGAATCCGGGTCAGCGGAAGCTCCACCGTTCAGGCCAACGTGGTGGGCTACGTGAAGGACCTAAATGGCGTGCAGGTTGTGGATCTGAATGGCGGTCGACGCATGCAGCAGCTCACGCTCACAGCGCGAAAGGGCGACATCGATGCCTTTGCAGCCGGTCGTCTCAGCGTCGAGGAGTTTACCCGCAAGGTCGTTGTCACCACGCAACCACGTCTGGTGACGCCGAAGCCCTGAAGGAGAAAGTCGACCGCTGGAGGACGCAGCGCCACAGGGGCTGAGTCCCGGGATTTTGGACAATTCCGGTTCCACACGATTGGCGCGGGGCGTTAGGTTGCGCCCCGCGCATGATCCGGAACGTGATCTTTGATTGGTCGGGAACGCTGGTGGACGATCTGCCGGCAGTGTGGGAGGCGAGCAACCACGTCTTTCGGAAGGCCGGAGTCACGCCGCTGACGCTCGAGGAATTCCGCACCGAATTCCGTCTGCCGTATCGCGGGTTCTACGACAAATTCGTCCCACACGTTCCGCTCAATGAATTGGAAGTCTGGTTCCACGCACGCTTTCGCGAATGCCAGGACTCCGTGGTCGCCCTGCCCCACGCGCGCGAGTTTCTCAACTTCTGCCGACAAAGCGGCTACCGCACGTTCCTGCTGAGCACCGTGCATCCGATGCACTACGACCGGCAGGCCGAGGCCACCGGACTGGGCGGCTTCCTGGACCGCACCTACACCGGCGTGGATGACAAGCGGACCCGCATCACCGCGATTCTCGAGGAAAACCAGCTCGACCCGGAGGAAACGGTGTTCATCGGCGACATGGAGCACGACGTCGAAACGGCGCGCCATGGCGGTATCCGCAGCGTCGCGGTGCTGACCGGCTACAATTCCCTGCCCCAGCTGCGCGCCGCCTCGCCCACCGTGATCGTCGAGCACCTCGGCGAGCTTCGGCATCGACTGGTGGAATACGGCCACCGCCTGACCGTGGATGAAGCGAATGAGCGCCCGGCGTCGCATCGTCCGGTGGCGACGGTCGGAGCACTTATCTTCAACGAAGCCGGCGAGGTGCTCATGGTTCGCACCCGCAAATGGTCCGGACTCTGGGGAATTCCCGGCGGAAAGATTGAGTGGGGCGAAACCAGTGAAGACGCGCTTCGACGGGAGCTGATGGAGGAAACCGGCCTCGAGATCGAGGACATCCGGTTCATCCTGGTCCAGGACGCCATTCACCCGCCGGAGTTCTATCGGCCCGCGCATTTCCTGCTGCTCAACTACACCTGCGTGGCCCGGGGGGCCCAGCCGGTGAAACTAAACGACGAGGCCCAGGATTTCCGCTGGTTGACCGTGGAAGCCGCGTTTGCCCTCGACCTGAATCAGCCCACGCGACGCCTGCTGGAGGCCGTCCATCCGCCGCTGCCGGCCGCCTGAATCCCACGCCCACCATGGACACCATCGTCATCCGCGAACTCGAGGTCCGCTATCACGTCGGGGTGCCCGATGAGGAACGGGTCCGGCCGCAGCGACTGCTGATCTCCCTGGAACTCGATACGGACTTCAGCCGGTGCGCCCCCATGGACGACATCGACGCCACCATCAACTATTTCAGCGTGACCCGCCGGCTGCTGGCCTTCGGGGAGGGACGTAGCTGGAAGCTGATCGAACGGCTTGCGGTCGATGTCGCGGAGATGGTGTTGCGCGACTTCAAACCCGCCGCCGTGCGGGTCGAAGTGCAGAAATTCATCCTGCCCGAAACGCGTCACGTGGCGGTCCGGGTGGAACGTCGGGCATGACGCGCGCCGGCGCAGACCGCCGGCGCCGCGATTCGGTTCAGATCTTCACCTTGAACTGCTCCCCTGCGACGAGGCTGACGACGAACTCGGCCATGAGCTGCGGAATCTTCTCGAGGTCCTTGAGCGAGATCATCTCAACCGGCGAGTGCATGTAGCGGTCCGGAAGGCTGATCAAGGCGCTCGGAATACCGCCGCGGGTCCAGAAGATGACATCCGTATCCGTGCCGCTGCTGGCGCTCATGGCCTCGTGCTGCAGCGGAATGCCGCTGGCCGCCGCGACGGCCTCGAGCCGCGCCACAATGGACGGATGATTGCAACCGCCGTGGGTCAGCGCGGGGCCGGCCCCGAGGCGGATGTCCCCATGCTGGCGCTGATCGACCGTGGGATAGTCCGTGGCGTGGGTCACGTCGACCACCAGGGCGATGTCAGGCTTGAGGGAATAGGCGATTTGGCGCGCCCCGAGCAAACCCACCTCCTCCTGGACGTTGGACACCGCATTTACTTCCGCGGCAAAGCCACCTGGGCGCTCCTTCAGCAGCCGCAGCGTTTCCGCAACCGCCCAGGTGCCGATGCGATTGTCGAACGCACGCGCCACGGCCAGGTCTCCGCGCAGCATTTCGAATCGATCGTTGAGGGTAATCGGATCCCCGATGCGAACCAGGCGCAGGGCCTCTTCGCGGCTGCTGGCACCAATGTCGAGGAACAGGTCGTGAATCTTGGGGGCCTTCTGGTCGCCGTCGCCCTTCGTGAGATGCGGGGCCACGTTGCCCACCACCGCGAGAACCGGGCCGGTGCGGGTGTGGATGGTCACCCGCTGGGCCTTGGTGATCGCCGGATCCACCCCGCCCATTCGACGGACGTGGATAAACCCGTCGGAGGTGACGAAATTCACCGCCATCGCGATTTCGTCGGCATGGGCCGCAAGCATCACGCGGGGCGATCCCCCCTTGTTGGCCACCGCCACGCAATTGCCATAGGCGTCGGAATAGGTTTCCGACGCAAACGCAGAAACGTAATCGAGCCAAACCCGCTGTCCGCGGGTTTCGTGGCCGGTAGGGCTGGGGGTGTTGACGAGGGTCTCGAGAAACTGA
>CANGMO010000021.1 GCA_947454295.1 Verrucomicrobiota bacterium
CGGGCGTATCATGCGCTGCATCCCGGGGAGCCGGTGACCCTCTCGGTGCCGCCCGGTCGGTTCGAGTTGCACACGCCGCTGGTGCTCACCGCCGAGGATTCCCACGTGCGCCTGGCGGGCGCCACGGGTCGCAATCCGACGATCCTTTCCGGGGGGACTCGGATTCAGGGATGGCACCGGAGTGCCGCCGGGGGATCCGTGTGGGAGGTCGAACTTCCTGCTGCGTTGCGCGGAGAGAAGCCATTCCAACAACTCTTTCTCAATGGCGGGCGCCTGACCCGCTCTCGCCTCCCCAAGCAGGGATTCTTCCGTGCCGCCGCCGCCATTCCCGCCGGCGGGCCGATTGAGCTGCCGTTTCGGGGCAACGATCTTCAGGCCGCGTGGGCGATGGATCCGGATGTGAGAGTGGTGATCCTCATGAAGTGGACGGATCTTCATCTCCCATTGAAGTCGGTCGATGCCGGACGTCATGTGGCCACTCTCGGCGGTCGTCCGCGTGATCCCTGGATGGATGAGCCGGACGCGCGTTACTGGGTGGAGAATGTCGGGGAGGCGCTCAGTGAACCGGGCGAGTGGCATCTGAACCGGCGAACGGGCCTGCTGCGACTGGTGGCACCCGGGGGCACGGACCCGAATCGCGATCGGGTGGTCGCGCCGCGGCTCACCCGGTTGATCGAACTTGCCGGGACCGCAGCTCAGCCGGTTCGCGACGTGGTGCTCAAGGAGCTCGTGTTGTCCGATGCGGACTACGACATGCCGGAGGCTGGCCTCATGTCCCCGCAGGCAGCGGTGGTAATTCCCGGCTCGATCGTCGCGCATCACGCAATCGGCTGCGGTCTGGTCCACTCGACTCTCGAAAACCTCGGAGGGTATGGACTGGAGTTGGGTCGGGGATGTCAGGGATGGACGGTATCCCATTGCACGCTGCGGAACCTGGCGGCGGGCGGCCTTCGAGTGGGCGATCCCTCGGATTCCAATCCCACGTCCGGTGACGCGAATCACTCCCACCTCATTACCGACAACGTCCTTGAGCATCTCGGCCGGGTGTTTGCACCCGGTGTGGGCATCCTCGTGTTTCACAGCGGCACCAATCGCATCGTCCACAACCGGATCAGCGACCTCTACTACACCGGCATCTCGGTGGGCTGGAACTGGGGCTATCAGGACACGCCCTGTCGTGAGAATGAGATCGCCTACAACCTGGTGGAGAAGGTGGGGCAGGGATTGCTGAGCGACATGGGCGGCATCTACACGCTGGGACCCCAACCCGGAACCCACATTCATCACAACCTGTTCCGGGACATCGACAGCTACGGCTACGGCGGCTGGGGCCTGTATACGGATGAGGGCAGCACCGGAATCCTGCTGGAGAACAATGTGGTCTATCGCTGCAAGGATGCGGGATTCCATCAGCACTACGGGCGCGACAACGTGATTCGCAATAACCTCATTGCGTTCAACCGGGAGCACCAGTTGATGCGCACCCGTGCGGAGCCGCACCGGTCGTTCTTCTTCACCAACAACGTGGTGGTGTGGGATCAGGGGGCCGTGCTGGGGAGCGACTGGAGTGGAACCGCCGCGAACTTTGTCATCGATGGCAATCTCTACTGGGATCTCCGGGCGGGCGCCAACGTGTCGGCCTACCACTTCCAGAAGCTCGACTGGGCGGCGTGGCAGGCCGCGGGACATGATGTGCATTCGCAAATCGGGGATCCGCTCCTGCGGGACATCCGTCGGCCCGAACTGGGACTGCTGCCGGCGTCGCCCGCGTTTGCCCTGGGATTCCAACCCATTGATCTTCGAACGGTGGGGCCGCATTGACCCGCCTGTTCTGCCGGTTGAGGCCGCAGACTACTGGAGCCGGGCTGCCTGGATCATCGCCTCCGCCAGTTCCTCGGCTTTCCATTTGTTTCCCTCGAAGTTCTGGAAGACGCGTCCGCGGGCATCCAGGACCACCGTGCGCAAGTTGTGCTGGAAGCTTCCCTCCGCGCTGCCAAACCGAAAATCGATCTGCGAGGCGATCGACTTCAGCACGTTGGTGGGCGCCGCCGCGAACAGCCATCCATTGGTGAGTCCGCCGCGGTAGCTGTAGGCGTAGCGGGTGAGGACACCGGGTTGGTCAAACTCGGGGTCAAATGAGATGGAAAGAAACTGCCAGTTGGTCGGCGCATCGCTTCGTTCCACCAGGATTTCCCGGGCCCGGCCAAAGTTCTTGCTCATCCGCGGGCAGTAGTCCGGCAGCGGGCAGCGGGTGAAGATGAAGGTGAAGGCCACCGCCTTGCCCCGGAACTGGGAGAAGCGGACGGCGCGACCTTCCTCGGACATCAGCTCTGCGTCCGGCAAGACGTCGCCTGGCTTGAGCTGGGACGCGTGCAGCAACGCCATGGAGGATGGATCCGATGGGCCGGCGGACGCGGGATCATTGCTTCCCGCGCGTCGGATTCCCTCCACCCAGCTCTGATCCTGATCAGCCTTCAGCTGAAAGAAGATCGTGTCCCCGACTGCCAGGCCCTTCAGCTCGCCGGGATCCCGCACTTCGAACTCCATGGTCATCTTCGGCATGAATCCCGGAATGTCGTCATGCTTGATCACGATCGATTTGCCGCCTTCGGGAATCACCCGAATGGTGCCGCGGGCGATGAAAGAGCGGAGGACGTTGGTGGATTCCAACGGGCTCGCCTGCATGCCCGGCAGGGCGTTTTCGACCTCGGGGGAAGCCGACTTGACCTGAGTGAACCCAGGGGCCGGTGCGTTCTCGCGTCCGCACCCGGAGAGGAGCAGGACGCATCCTGCAGCCAGGACTGAAACGGATCTCATGCCGCGCGGCTTCAACGCATGGAAACAAAACATGGCGGCTACTCGACCTGCTGAAGTGGGGCGACGACAAAGAAATGGGGCGAACTTCGGGTGAACGTCCGCCAGTTGCAGGAGTCGTAGTGCGAACTGCGGCGCTTGAGCGGGAAGCGGCGTTTTCCCGCAGGATTTCGAGATCATGCAAATGCAGGCGGACCACCGCACCGCTCCGGCAACTCGACGTTGAAATCCGGCGCTTTGCCCCAATCCGTCCACGATGCGTTCCGTATGGCCTCAGGATCGGAGGCATGAGTCAGAAGAAATCCGCGAAGTCCGCGCGACCTTTGCCGAAGGAGTCCACCGCGACACCGGCGCCCGCGCCAGTTGCAGCGAAGAAGGGAGCCTGGGTGGCGCCGATAGTCTTTCTGTCAACCGTAGCGGCCGTGCTGGCAGGCCTTGCGGCGCTCCGCCGGAATTCCGACAGCCGCCCCGCGGTTCCCGCGCAGCACACGCATTCGGTCACGGTCGCCACGGTGGCTCCCGCCGATACCACGGCGGGAGCCGCCGTAACGAATACCCGCGGGGCGGAGCGGAATCATGACGCGTACTCCCATACTGTGGCTGCGGAGGTCATGATGGGGGGGGCGCCCGAGTCGAACGTCGGCACGCCGGCGGGGAAGCTGGCCGCCGCCAAGCGGCCCGAATTCACCAACGCATTGCCGACCAGGCTCGATGGACTCATCGCGCTCGATCCCATCTGTGAGACGATTGATCCCCCCAGCCCCAAGTATGCGCCCGGCAATCCGGCGCCGGGCACGCGGCGCATGGCCCAGCGATTGCAGCAGCTCTACAATGATGCGCATCCCGAATCGATGGCCTATCTCAGTGACCGTCTTGCAGGGGTGTTTGAAAAGAAGGCCACCAACGCGACGGAACTCGGTGAACGCTTTCGGCTGCAGTTCAATCTCGCGGTGCAGCAAATCAATGCGTCCCGACCCGATGCCGCGCTGAACACCTTTGCCGCGATGGAACGGCTAGTGGCCGAGAATGGCGGCGACCTGGATGAACGCACGCGGATCGAACTGAGGCTGCGCAAGGCAGTCGCCTTTCTTCGGCTGGGGGAGCAGGAAAATTGCCTCGCGGTGCACAACGCCGATTCGTGCGTCTTTCCACTCAAACCCGCGGCCTATCACATGCTGCCCCGCGGCTCGCAGGGCGCCATCGCCCTCTTCGGCGCCCACCTGGTGGAGTATCCCAATGATTACAGCACCCGCTGGCTGCTGAATCTGGCCCACATGACCATCGGGGAGTATCCGGACAAGGTGAATCCCCAATACCTGATCCCGCCGGATCGGTTTGCCTCGGAGTACGACATGCCGCGATTCGTGGACGTCAGCGATGGACTTGGCATTGACGCCAATGACCTCGCGGGCGGCGCGATTGTGGATGATTTCGACAACGACGGATTCTACGACGTCATGATTTCCGCCTGGGACCAGAACGGCCAGCTGCGCTACTTCCACAACAACGGCAATGGAACGTTTACAGACCGAACCAGTGAGGCGGGTTTGGTCGGCGAGGTGGGTTCGCTGAACATCCAACAGTGCGACTACAACAATGACGGCCTGCTCGACATCTGGCTCATGCGGGGCGGATGGCTGGGCAAGGCCGGCCGGATTCCCAGCTCCCTGATGCGCAACAACGGCGATGGAACATTCACGGATGTCACCGAGGAGGCGGGGTTGATGAGCCCGCATCCCACCATGGCCTGCCGCTGGTTCGACTTTGACGGCGACGGCTGGTTGGACCTGTTCGTGGGCAACGAGTCACTTGATCCCAGGGATCCCGACCGGTGCGAGCTGTATCACAACAATGGCGACGGCACGTTCACCGAATGCGCGAAGGAGTGCGGCATTCGCATCGCCGAGTTCGTGAAGGGGGTTGCCTGTGCCGACTACGACAATGACGGCCGGCCCGATCTCTATCTCTCGGTGCGTGGCGGGAAGAACATTCTCCTCAAGAACATGGGCCCGGTTCCCTCCGCCTCGCCGGGCCGGCATGGATGGCGGTTTGCCGATGTGACCGCAGCGTCCGGTCCGATTGCCGAGCCGATCCTGAGCTTTGGCACCTTCTTCTTCGACTATGACAACGACGGCTGGGAGGACCTGATCTGCTTCGGCTACTACCTGAAGAATGGCGTGGGCGACATAGCGGCCGAGTACCTCGGCCTTCCGAACGGCGGCACGAAGCCGAAGCTATTCCATAACAATCGCGACGGCACCTTCAGTGATGTGACCAAGGAAATGAACTTGGACCGCATCTGCCACACCATGGGTCACAACTACGGCGACTTGGACAACGACGGATGGCTGGATTTCTACTGCGGCACCGGCGATCCCGATTTCCGGACGCTGATTCCGAAGCGGATGTTCCGGAATGCCGAGGGCAGGCGCTTCCAGGAGGTCACCACCGCGACGGGCACCGGCCACATTCAGAAGGGTCATGCCATCGCCTTCGCCGATTTCGATGATGACGGGTATCAGGACGTGTACGCGACGTATGGCGGTGCCTACGCGGGCGACTTTGCGCGCAACGCGCTTTATCACAATCCCGGGGGCACAAACAAATGGCTCAAGCTGAAGCTGGTGGGGACCAAGGCCAATCGGGTGGCGATCGGAGCCCGGATCAAGGTGACTCTCGCCACCCCGGGCGGACCGCGTGAATTGCACCGGGTGGTCAGCAGCGGTGGTTCTTTTGGATGCAATCCCCTGCGGCAAGAGATCGGCATCGGCAACGCCACGGCGATCACCTCCGTGGAGATCCTGTGGCCCGGATCCGGAACCCGTCAGCGCCTTGACTCGCTGGCTCCCAATCACAGCTACGAGATTCACGAAGGCGATGATAGGGCGTTGGTGTTGAAGACCCATCCGGTAAACATCGCGCACGCGCCGCTCCGGAAGATGCCGCGGATGTTTGAGGCGAAGCGGAAGGACGACACCACGACTACGAAGTAGCCGTCGGTCGGCTGACCTGTTTTTCGCCGGGACAAATCTCATGGAATCCGGCTTCCTCGCGATGGTGGTGGCGGGGAAGCACATCATGAAAAAGAAGGACTGGCTGGCTTTCTTGGGCAAGGCAACGGGACTGGTGTGGCTGCTGGGAGCGGGGACGCTGCACGCGCAGATCCAGCAGACGGCCTACACCGACTCCCTGCAAAACGGCTGGCAGGACTACGGCTGGGCGAAGCTCGACTACGCGAGCACGGTACGGGTGCATTCGGGGACCCATTCGATTGCGGTCACGCCGGCGGCGTACGCCGCGCTTTACCTGCATCACGACGCGCAACCGGCGACGACGTTCACGAATCTTAGTTTTTGGATTCATGGCGGCACCACCGGCGGGCAACTGCTGCAGGTGCAGGCCACCGTGGGTGGAGCAGCGCTTTCCGCGAAGGTGCTTCCGGCCCTCGCCGCCCAGTGGCAGCAGATCAGCCTGCCGATGGCCACGCTCGGGGTGACCAATCAGACTGGCTTCGATGGCTTCTGGATCCAGGACCGTTCCGGAAAGGCGCAGGCCACCTTCTACGTGGATGACATCGTGTTCGACGGGACGCCGCCGGCAGCGCCGTCGGTCGCGGCCCTGACCGTGAACGTGGGCAGCCGCCGGCATCCGATAGCGCCCGAGGTTTACGGGGTCGCCTTCGCGAGCACCGGTGCGCTGAAGGACTTGAACGTGCCGCTGAACCGTTCGGGCGGGAACGCGGAGACGCGCTACAACTGGCAGCTCAACGCCCACAACCGTGGTGGGGATTACTTCTTCGAGAGCATTGCGGATTCGGGCACGGCTCCCGGCGCGGAGACCGATTCATTTATCCAGTCCACGCGCAATGCGGGCGCGGCCCCCATGGTGACCGTCCCGATGATCGGTTGGGCGGCGAAGCTCGGACCCAACCGGGGCAAGCTGGCGAGTTTCTCGATCCGGAAATACGGCGCCCAGACCGGCAACGATGCCGCGTATTTCGCGGACGCCGGGAATGGCATCAAGTCGGCCGGCCCGCCGGTGGTGTATGTCACGGGCAACGACCCGAACGATGCCAACGTTCCCGCCGATGTGACGTTTCAGGGCGGCTGGCTGGATCACCTCATTCAGAAGTGGGGTGCCTCGTCCGCCGGAGGCGTTCGACACTACCTTCTCGATAACGAACCCAGTCTTTGGCACTCGTCCCATCGCGATGTGCATCCGACCGGCGCCACGCTGGAGGAGATCCGTGATCGCTGCCTCGAGTACGCCTCGATGGTGCGTTCGAAGGATCCCGGTGCGGTCATCTTCGCCCCCGAGGAGTGGGGGTGGTCCGGGTACCTGTACAGCGGCTACGATCAGCAGTATGGCGCTGCCCACGGATACTCGTCCTTTCCCGACCGGGCGGGCCACGGGAACCAGGACGCCATTCCGTGGCTTCTCGACCGCTGGCGCGAGGCGGATGCGAAATCAGGCCGACGCAGCATCGATGTGCTGAGCGTCCACTTCTATCCTCAGGGCGGTGAATTCGGGGATGACGTCTCGCTCGCCATGCAGCTGCGGCGGAACCGCTCGACGCGCGCGCTTTGGGATCCGGCCTATGTGGATGAAACCTGGATCCAGACGCAGGTCCGGCTGATTCCCCGTCTCAAGGAGTGGGTCGCAGCCCACTATCCGGGCACGCGGATTGCGCTGACTGAATACAACTGGGGTGCGGAGAAGCACGTCAGCGGTGCCATTGCCCAAGCGGATGTGCTGGGAATCCTGGGACGCGAGGGAGTCGATTACGCGACCCGTTGGACCTGCCCGGCCACCAACTCCCCGGTGTATCAGGCGATCCGGCTCTATCGAAACTACGACGGAACCGGGGCGGCCTTTGGCGACGTGAGTGTGGAAGCGGTCGCGCCTGATGCCGACACGGTGGCCACCTTTGCTGCGCAGCGATCCGTCGACGGGGCTTTGACGGCGCTGATGATCAACAAGGATCCCGGAGCTGCGCGCCCGGTCTCCCTGAGTATTTCAGGCATGGAGACGTCGGCCTCGGCTGAGATGTGGCGACTCGATTCCGGGAACCGGATTGTGCGGCTTGCCGATGCGGGCATCACCAATGCGGCATGGAGTGGCACGCTGCCGGCGCAGAGTCTGACGCTAATGGTCATTCGGCCGCCCACGCTGCGGCTCACGATTCGCGCCAAGGCCGGGGCTGGCCCTGGGCTTCCTCTGCTCCGCGTGGAGGCCAGCGCGCACGCTGGAGACCGCCTGCGCCTGGACACCAGCAAGGATTGCTCCCTGTGGACACCCCTGCGGACCAATGTCCTGGGGGCAGACGTGGAAGAGTTGGTCAGCTTCTTTGCCTCGGGAGGACCCGTTTTCTTCAGAGCAACCCGGCTTCCGTGAGCAGCGACGTGAGTGCGCTCAGGATCCAGCACCGTTCCGTCACATCGGTTTTCCGGGAAGGATTCCGACCCTGCGGATTGAGCCGGTTCGGGACGTCCGAGGCGCCTTGGATTGGAATGAAACGTTCCGGCCTCAGGAGGGGCGGACGTAGATCGGGTTCCCATAGATCCATGGCCGCAACTCGCCACCGATCTCCAGCCAGACCTCGACGCGATACACCCCGGGTTCCTGGATTCCGGTTTCGAGCATCTGCCCGTTGGCGACGCTTCGCGTTTCCCCGTTGTGAAGAAGTCGGATCTTTCCAGGGAGAGGGCTTTCCACGCGAATCCGGATGCCCTCGGCAAAGGTGATCGTGTCACCCATGCGTGCCGTCGGGGCGTCGGCGGATCCCTTGGTTGGAAAGGTGACGCACTGGAACCCCGTGGCGTCGCCCATCCATTCGTGGGCGACAAACACATGACCCGCTTTCACTGCGGTGCGAAGTCCGGCCTCGGTCTTCTCCTGCGCCTGAACGTGGGTCGACACACAGCGAAATGCCCGCAGATACGGATCGATGTCCACCTGGGCGACAATCTCGCCGATCTTCCTTCCTTCCAGCAATGATCGCAGGCTCGGTCGGTCGGCGACCTTGATCTTCTGGAGTCCGCTGTCCGGATCGACGTTGGTGCCGAGTCCGGCGGTGGTCTCGTCGAGTTTCTTCAGGATGAAGATCTGGTTGTGATGACAATCGTTGGCGGCCACGCCGGTGAGATGGCGCGTCTGCCCTTCGCGATCCCACTTCTCCAGATAGAGCTGGGGATACTCGACCTGGCCCGCCAGCACGCCGTCGGGATAGATCCGCACCAACTCCTCGAAGTCCGCGAGGCTCTTGGGATCGGTCAACCGCATGGCCAGGCTGATCAATCCCGCCATGTCGCGCTTCGCGTCATAGTGGCGGTTGTAGATCTCCATGCCGGTGAGGCCTTCCATGCTGTGATCCGCACGCTCCTCGATGTGCGACAGGAAGATCATCCCGCTCCCCGTGCCCACCGTCTTCACGAACTCCGGGATGGGGGAATCCATCTGCTTCATCACCGACGCGTCCGGATGCGCCAGGAATCCGCGGCATTCGGAACCGGGTATGAACAGCACGCCGTTGGTTTGGAACCGCCACGAGTCCATGAAATCGCGGGGCGGCCGGAAGTGATCGCTGAGGAACACCACCTGCACCCCGGCGGTGACCGCGTCCTCCAGCATTTCGGGTCGCGATCCCCCGGTGTGGGCGGAATCCTCGGCGTGCGCATGGAATGTGCAGCGCAGGTCCAGCCAGCCCGGCAGCTGTGGCAGGGTGCGATGGAGCTGGGCAAGGTGATCAATCGACTTCTGGGCCGCTTCCAGCCGTTCACGGGTCAGCCGCTGCGTCGGCGTATAGCGCGACTTCTCCAACGGCTCCGATGCCTGCATCCCGGTGATTCCAAGGAGGCCGCTGGCGAGGAGGGCGGCGAACAGCCGGGGGTTGGGCAAGGCCTGCATGCCGTGATTCAAATCGCCAGCCGCGGGAGTGCAACCCCAATGAGCGCGCCCACCGGGTTGCTCCGCCCACTTCCGGAGTGCCAGTGACGTTCCTGCAAAAACCTTCGCTTGCACTCAATCCGGCCAGGTGTTATCTACGACCCATACAGCACTTTGCCCATAGGTAACCTCCATCCACCCCTAGTCATGTCCAATTCCCGCAAATCAACTCAGAATGCCCGGCGTGGGGCATTTACTCTCATCGAGTTGCTGGTGGTGATCGCGATCATTGCGATTCTCGCCGGCATGCTCCTGCCCGGTCTGGCCAAGGCCAAGCAGAAGGCCCAAGGCATCCTCTGCATGAGCAACGGCAAGCAGATGGGCCTGGCGTACACCCTCTTCTGCGGTGACAACCAGGACGTCCTGCCGGGCAATCTCGACGGCGGCACGGGTGCCGGTCAGACCAATCAGACCTGGTGCGTGGGTTGGCTCGACAATACCACCTACACCCCGGACAACACCAACACGATGTACCTGATGAACTCCCAGCTCGGGAAGTACACGGGTTCGGTGGGTGTGTACAAGTGCCCGGCCGACCGCAGCCTGAACCGCGGCAAGACCGGCATTCCCCGGGTGCGTTCCATCTCGATGAACGGCTACCTCGGTGAACGTGGCGCTCCGTACTCCGCGGGCTACACCCAGTTCAAGAAGCTGGCCGACATCCAGAAGGCCTCCGGCACCTGGGTCTTCCTCGACGAGCGTGAAGACGGCATCAACGACGGCTGGTTCGCGGTCAACATGGATGGATACGATCCGATCCGTCCGACCGCCTACACCATCGTCGACTTCCCTGCCAGCTACCACAACGGCGCTGGTGGTCTCTCCTTCGTCGACGGCCATTCCGAAATCCGCAAGTGGCTCGATCCCCGCACCCGTCCGGTGCTGAAGTTCGGCCAGGCGCTCAGCCTCGGTCAGGCCTCCCCGAACAACAATGACGTGGCGTGGCTCCAGGAGCGCACGTCGGTCAAGACGTCCGGCGCCACCCGCTAAGCGCGTGCGGATGCGCATCGCATCCCGACAGATCTCCAATGGCCCGCGGCAACGCGGGCCATTTTTCTTATCAGACCCGGCCTGCGCCTTCGCCTCGCAGTTTCGGATCGCGTGCTGGCATCTGCATGGGCGTTCATCACTCTAGCCACGTGACCCCGCATTCCCCTTCCGCAACCCGATCGCGATCCGTCGCCCCGGCGCCGGCCATGCCGGTGCGCTGGTGGCTGCTCGTACTGCTGGGGGTCGCGGTGGTGGCCTTCGGCGGATTCCTCTGGATGAGACCCCCGGCGCTTCCAGTGGCTGATCTTGTTCAGCCCGAGCGCCTGGATCCGATGGTCCGGCAGCATGTGGAGGAGGTCATGACGTTGGTCCGCCGAAACCCGCGGGATCCGATGGCGCGCGCCACGCTGGGAATCGCCCTGGCGGCAAACGGCCTGTGGAAGGAGGCGCGGCAGGTGTTCCTCGACGTGGCTCGACAGGACTCCCGCGAACCGCTGGCCCCGATGTATGCGGCCGTGGCGTTGGAGGAACAGTCGGACGCACCAGGGGCATTGCGCGAGTTTCGCGAACTGGTGCGGCGGTTTCCGGAGTTTCCCCAGGGCTGGTATCGCGTGGGGGAACTGAGCCTCCGTTCCGGGGAATTGGACGCCGCTGAGGCCGCCTTTCAGCGGGTGGTTCAACTGACCCCGAAGGAATGGCGGGGACCTGCCGGACTGGCGGAGATTCGCCTGCGACAGGGACGGGCTGCGGACGCAGTCCCGCTGTTGGAACGGGCAGTGGGACTGGATCGTTCCGCCAAACCCGCGCTCTATCTCTTGGGTCAGGCCTACCGCGCCACAGGACGGACGAACGAGGCACGGCTGGCGATTGCCGCGGGCACCGGGGAGTCGCGACAACCCATGCCCGATCCCTGGGGCGAGGCTGCGCCCAATCATCTGCGGGCGTTGCCTGATTTGCTGCAGCAGGCGGATGCGCTTTCCAATGCCGGTCGTCCCGACTTCGCCGTTCAACTGCTGCAGAAGGCGGTTCCATTTCACCCATCGCATCCCGGCCTCCTGCCGCAGCTCGCCGTGGCCCTGAATCGCTCGGGGCGCGCTGCGCAAGCGTTGCCCATTCTCGACCGGTTGATTCAGCAGGACCCGAAGGCCGCGGCTCCGCGGATCACCCGAGCCTTCACCCGCGACCTGCTGGGTCAGCCGGCGGCGGCCATCGAGGACGCGCGCGAGGCCATCCGCTTGGCGCCGCGCATGTCGCAGGCGCATCTCGCCCTGGCCGATGCCCTCCTCGCGCAGGAAAAGGATCGCGAAGCCGTCGCGGCGCTGGAGGAAGCCATCCGCTGCGATCCCGGCAATGCGGAGATCCATGTGGAGCTGGCCGAGATCACTTGGAGGAATCTGGGCGACAAGACCCGTGCGCTGGAGGAGTTGCGGAGGGCGATTGAGTTGAACCCGGCGCTCATTCGCGGCCAGGTCGCCATGGCCTGGCTGCAACTGGAGTTGAAGGATCGCGATGGCGCCCGCGCCACGACCGCCGTGGTCCGCAAGCTGGCGCCGCAGTCGCGGGAATTGGAGGATCTCCTCAAGGCCCAGTCACAACCATGATGCTCGGTTGGACAGGACGCACAGCCAGGGTTGCTGGAGTCGCAACGCTCCTGACCGTTGGCTGGTTGCTGGTGGGGTGCGGCCGCGAATCCTCATCCACATCCGGATCCGCATCCAACACGTCCGGTGCGCCGCAAAAGCCAGCTGCGACCGGCGGCGTTTCCACAAACCCCCGGTTCGAGTCCCCGTGGTTTACCAACGTGGTTCAAACCAGCGGTCTCGATTTTCAACATCGCTCAGGCGCGTCCGGAAAATATTGGCTCCCGGAAATGGAAACCGGGGGCGTGGGTCTCATCGATTACGATGGCGACGGGTTGCTGGATGTCTTTTGCGTCAACGGCGGCTCTCTCGATCCCGCCCATCCCGCGCCGCCCGGCCACCGGCTCTATAGGAACCTCGGAAGCTGGCGGTTCGCC
>CANGMO010000022.1 GCA_947454295.1 Verrucomicrobiota bacterium
GACGATCGTCGTGGCGGCCCCCAGCACGGACGCCCCGGATCCTCCCAGCAGTCCCAGACCCCGGCCCGCCCGGCGGCGCCGAAGGTGCAGATCGCTGCCGACGCTCCCGTCGTCATCATGCGCCCGCCCATTGTGGTGCGTGAGCTCGCCGAAAAGATCGGCCGCAAGCCGTTCCAGGTCATCGCCGACCTGATGAGCATGGGTGTGTTCGCGACGGTCACCCAGACCATCGACACCGAGCACGCCATCAAGGTCTCGGCCAAGCACGGGTTCAAGTTCGAGACGGAAAAGCGCGACAAGGCCGCTCACTCGGTCAACGTGCCGAAGGAGGCCAAGGTCGAACTCGACAAGGAAGACAGCCCCGAGACGCTCAAGCCCCGTCCCCCGGTCATCACGATCATGGGACACGTCGACCACGGCAAAACCTCGCTCCTCGACGTCGTCCGCAAGGCCGATGTCGCGTCGGGCGAAGCCGGCGGCATCACCCAGCACATCGGCGCATACACGATTTCGTATCCGCATCCGCACACCGGCGTGCTGCAGCAGCTCACCTTCCTCGACACCCCGGGTCATGCGGCGTTCTCGGCGATGCGCGCCCGTGGCGCCAACGTGACCGACATTGTCGTTCTCGTGGTGGCCGCCAATGACGGTGTCATGCCCCAAACCCTGGAGGCCCTCGCCCATGCGCAGGCCGCCAAGGTTCCCATCATCGTCGCGGTCAACAAGTGCGACCACCCCAACGCCAATCCGCTCAAGGTGCGTCAGCAGCTGCAGGAGCGCGGGCTCCTTCCCGACGACTGGGGTGGCGACACGCTCTACGTGGACTGCTCGGCGATCACCCGCCAGGGCATCGACAAGCTGATTGATTCCATTCTCCTCCAGGCCGAACTGCTCGAGCTCAAGGCGAATCCGAACCGCCACGCCAAGGGAAATGTCATCGAGTCCGGCGTCGAGCCCGGCGGCCCCGTGGCCACCGTCCTCGTCCGCAAGGGCACCCTGCGCGTCGGCGACGTCATTCTGTGCGGCGAGCACTACGGCAAGGTCCGCGCCATGATGAACGAGGAAGGCTCCCGTCTGAAGGAGGCCACCCCCTCGGTCGCGGTGCGCGTCCTCGGCCTCAACGGCGTTCCCGACGCCGGATCCGAATTCAGCTCGGTTGAAAATGAACGTGCGGCCCGCGAACTCGCGGAGCAGCGCTTCATGGACCGCAAGAAGGCCGAACTCGACGGCGTCCGACCGAAGCGTCAGACGCTCGAGGACATCTTCGGCCAGATCAGCGACATGACCGCGAAGATCCTCAAGGTCATCGTCAAGGCCGACACCCAGGGTTCGGTCGAGGCCATTTGCGACGCGTTGGAAAAGATCGACTCCAACAAGGTGTCGATGGAAATCGTCCACAGCGCCGTGGGTGCCGTCAGCGCCGCCGACGTGCTCCTCGCGAGCTCCTCCGACGCCGTGATCCTTGGCTTCCACACCCGCGTGGACAGCAGCGCCGCCGAACAGGCGAAGCACGAGGGCGTGCAGATCAAGCTCTACGCGATCATCTACGAGTTGATCGATCACGTGAAGGAGGCCATGGCCGGCCTGCTCGACCCGCTCCTCAAGGAGGTCGTCATCGGCCAGGCCGAGGTCCGCAAGATTTTCAGCCTGTCGAAGGGCGGCAATGTTGCCGGCTGTGCCGTCACCAACGGTCGCATCGTCCGCGGCAAGATGCGCGTCCGCCGCAAGACGCATCTCATTTACGAAGGCGTTTCGCTCACGCTCAAGCGCTTCCAGGACGAGGTCAACGAGGTGCGCTCCGGCATGGAATGCGGCATCAAGCTCGACGGCTTCGACGAATACATCGAGGGCGACATCATCGAGTGCTACACCACTGAAAAGGTGGCCCAGAAGCTCTGAGGTTTCCCCGGCCCGTTTTTCGAGAAATCCATGCAACCCAACCGCCGGACCGCCCGGGTCAGGGAGCTGTTGAAGCACGAGATCGCCGAGTGCATCCGCCGCGAACTGTCGATTGAGGAGGTGGGGCTGTTGACGGTCAACGACGTCGGCCTCGCGAGCGATCTCCGGTCCGCCACCGTGTTTGTCGGCTTCGTCGGCACCGCGGCCCAGAAAAAGAAGGCCCCTTCGGTGCTGGCCTCGGTGGCAGGCAGGATCCAGAGCATGGTTGGCGGCGCCGTCCGGTTGAAGTTCACGCCTGAACTGCGATTCCAGCTCGATGATTCCATCGAACAGGGCAGCCGCATCGTGGCCCTTCTCGACGCGCTGGAGCGCGAGAATCCCACAGCTGCCCCCGTGCCTCCCGCCAAATTGCCCGTCCCGCCCCGGGATGCCCGCGGAAGCCGGCCGGCCTGACCCGCCCCCATCTTCGTCCCGCTTCTCTTTCCGGCCAACAGCGCCTGCATGAAGCCCATTCCCAAGACGGTTGAACGCATTCTGGAAGCCCTTGATGGCGCCAAGACGATTTGCATCGTGGGCCACGTGCGTCCTGACGGCGATTGCGTCGGCTCCCAGCTGGGACTCGCCATGGCGCTCGAGAACGCCGGCAAACAGGTGACCGTCTGGAACGAGGACGTGATGCCGGACAAGCTTCGTTTCCTGGACACCGAAAAGCGCTTTGGCCGACCGGTTGAAGGAAAGAAATTCGACATCGTCGTCGCCACCGACTGCGCCAGCTACGAGCGGCTCGGCAAGGTGCGCGACCACATCCAGGAGCGCGGACAGCTGATCAACATCGATCATCACGCCTCCAACACCAAGTACGGCGACATCAACTGGGTCTCCCCGCGCGAGCCGTCGAGCGGCGAGCTGATTTACGATCTGTGCGGCTGGGCGGGATGGAAGATTACACAGCCGATGGCGGACTGCCTGTTCACCGCAGTGAGCACCGACACCGGCAGCTTTCAGTATCCGGTCACCACGCCGGAAACCTTGGAGACCGCCGCCCACCTGGTGGAACGCGGGGCGGATCTCGGAAAGATCTGTCACGAAGTGTACCAGAGCTTTCCGTTGACCCGCGTGCGCCTGTTGCGGCACGTGTACAACAAATTCCGCCTGACGCACGACGGACGGACCGCGTACTTCTGGCTGAAGCGCGCCGACTACGCACGCACTGGCGCTTCCACCGAGGAGAGCGAAGGGCTCATTGATCACATCCGCGCCATTGAAGGCGTGGTGGTGGCCATCGTTTTCGAGGAGATGGACACGAATTTCACCCGCATCAGCTTCCGCTCGAAGGTCGAGCGCGTGAACGTGAACGAGATCGCCGCCGTGTTCGGCGGTGGCGGTCACAAGGCGGCAGCGGGTGCCCGTGTTGCGGGGACGCCCCTCTCCGTCCAGCGTCGCGTCCTCGGCACCGTCAAGCGAGCCCTCGCCGGCCGCTCCATCTCGGCGGCCTGACCCAGGCCTCTCAACTCCCGTCACTCCTCGATTCCCGGAACCCCTCTCGGATGCGCGAATTTACCCCACTGGACGGAGCCCTGCTGGTCGACAAGCCGGAAGGTTGGACCTCGCACGACGTCGTCGCGAAGGTCCGCAATCACTTCCGGATCCCCAAGGTCGGCCACTGCGGAACGCTCGATCCCATGGCCACCGGCCTATTGATCCTGGTGTTCGGCCAGGCCACCCGGCTGTCCGAAAGCCTGATGGCCACGGACAAGATCTACGAAGGCGTGATGCGCCTCGGCGAAGCCACCGATTCCCACGACGCCGATGGTGAACTCACGATGTCCATGCCCGTGCCGCCGCTGAGTCTCGATGACCTCAACGAAGCCACGAAAGGCTTTGTGGGCGACCTGCATCAGATTCCGCCCATGGTGAGCGCCGTGAAGATCGGCGGCGTCCCGCTCCACAAGCTGGCGCGCAAGGGCCAGGAGGTCGAACGCCAGCCACGCCTGGTGCACATCTACTCCTACAAATTCCACGAGTACGAGGAACCCTTCGCCTATTTCGAGGTGGCCTGCACCAAGGGCACCTACATCCGCGTGCTCGCCGACGACCTCGGCAAGCAGCTCGGATGCGGCGCGCACCTCACCCGGCTTCGTCGGTTGAGCAGTGGACGCTTCGACGTCGAGGACGCGAATCCGCTCGAGACGATCCTGAAGTGGAATCAGTCCGAGCTGGAGCAGCACGTCATTCCGTTTCTGAAACTGAAAACCCCCGAGTGACCCATGCTGGTGGTCCGAAATGCCCAGGAGCTGCCCCGCCATCCCCGCGGATGGTGCGTTGCGTTGGGTATGTTCGATGGCGTGCACCTGGGGCATCAGCACGTGATCCGTTCGGCCCTCCTGGACGCCGCCTCGCACGGGGCTGCCTCGGCGGCCATCACCTTTGACCCGCATCCCCTTTCCGTGCTGCGGCCGGACCGGGCTCCGCTGCTTCTCCAACCGCTTTCCGCTCGGTTGAAGGCGATGGAATCCATGGGCGTCGATGCGGCATTGGTCATCGAGTTCAACGAGACCTTCTCCCGGCTGACGGGTGAGGCATTCATCGAGCAGCTGGCGCACGATGCGGGACGCATCCGAAGCATCAGCGTCGGGAGCGGCTTCCAGTTCGGCCACGCACGCAGCGGCGACGTGCCGGTCCTCCGTACCCTGGGTGAACGCCTCGGATTTGAGGTCAACACCTGCGCTGCGGTCTCCATCGGCGAAAGCCGGGTCAGCTCCAGCCGCGTCCGGCAATCCCTCCGGGCCGGCCGGCTCAAGGAGGTCGCGGAATTGCTCGGTCGCCCGTACTCGGTCTGGGGAACGGTGCGTCCAGGCGACCAGCTCGGCCGCCGCATCGGCGTTCCGACCGCCAATCTCGACGTGCGAGGCCTCGAGCTTCCACCGCACGGGGTCTATGCGGTCCGGGTGACGCGCGGATCGGAGATCCATCCCGGCGTTCTAAACATCGGAGTCCGGCCAACGGTCGCCGCCGCCGGCGAGCTGCGGTTTGAAGTGCACCTGCTTGATTTCGACGGCGACCTTCTCGGCTCCAGCCTGGAGGTGCGATTCGTCGCCCGCCTGCGCGATGAGCGGCGTTTCCCGGATCTCGACGCCTTGATCAGCCAAATTCGCGCCGACATTTCGGCAGCGCGAGCGCTGCTCCGATAGGTCGCGGAACTTTCGTTCTAGGCAGTTCCAGAGCAAGGAATTGCTACCTCCACGCATTCTGCGCTGGATTCGCCGCGCAGAATCAGCGAAATCTCTCCCCGCAGCCCAATATGCCCGCGCAATCGTATCTACCTTCCGATCTTGTCTCCCAAGTCGTTTGGTTAAACTACTTTTCCGCCCGGCTCCCCTCGTATCAGGCGACCTTCGGTCTTTCCGGGACCAAGATTGATGACATCCAGATGGATGCCCGGTACTTCGCCTGGATCGTCTCAACCACGTCCCAGCTCAAGACCCTGACCGCCGCCTACGTCTCGGCACGAAATCAATATGGATTCGGTCAGAAGGGCGTGAAGGATCCGTACCTTCCCCTGCTCACCTTTCACACGCCGCGCCCGCCGAGCGTGCCGCCTGGAATCTTCCGCCGCGTCCACCGCATCGTCACGGACATCAAGGCTCATCCCCTGTATACCGAGTCGATCGGCAAAAATCTCGGTATCCACGGCTCGAACGACCTCCGAGACCTCACCACGGTGAAGCCGGAAATCGTTGTGTTCTGGAACCATGGCCAGCCCGAGATCTCCTGGAAGAAGTCCGACGGCTTTGACGTCATCGAGTTGGAGGTCAACCGCGGCACCGGCTGGGGCCTGCTTTCGATCACCACGGCGGCCAGCATCATCGACACCCAGCCAGCCCCACCCAGCGGCACCTCCGCGCCGTGGCAGTACCGGGCTTGCTATATTCTGGCGGGTGATCGCGTGGGCCAGTTTTCCCAGGTCATCGCGGTGACCATGAAGTCCTCGGAAGCCTGACCCGACGGCGTCTCATCGACGCACGCGGGAGGGCACCAACCGGTCACGGGCTTCGCGAACCCTGAGGATCGCCTCCTCAGCCGTCGACGCCGTCGCGGTGAGATGTCCCATCTTTCGACCGGCCCGCGGCTCCGTCTTGCCGTAGAGGTGCAGCTTCACTGCCGGATCCGACAGCGCCGCCGACCAATCCGGAACGCCACCGGCCTCGATCCAGAGATCTCCGAGCAGATTGGCCATGGCGGCCGGCTGACGCAGCGCCACCGATCCCAGGGGCAGCCCACAGACCGCCCGAAGCTGCTGCTCGAACTGGCAGGTCACGCAGGCGTCGATGGTCAGGTGCCCGGAATTGTGGGTCCGGGGAGCAAGCTCATTGACCAGGATCTGATGCGACGGCGTGAGAAACATCTCCACGGTGATCAGCCCGACCGCATCCAATGCTTCCAGGATGCCCTGGGTGATGCGCACCGCCTCGGCGGCCACCACCTCGGGAATCCGGGCCGGGGCCACGGTGACGTCGAGGATTTGCTGGTGATGCGCGTTCTCAAACACGGGGAACGCCGCAAACGACCCATCCGGTGACCGCGCCGCCACCACGCTGATCTCGCGTTCAAAGGTCACGAAGGCTTCGAAGATGCCCTCCGCACCGCCCAGTGCCGTGAAGGCGGCCGCGAGGTCTGACTGCGGTGTCAGCCGCTGCTGCCCCTTCCCGTCGTAGCCGAAGCTGGCCGTCTTGAGCATTGCCGGCAGCCCGAGGTCCCGTGCCGCGGCCGTGAGCTCCTCCAGCGTTGCGATGCGCCGAAACGGCGTCACCGGGAACCCGTGCTCCTTCAAAAAGGTTTTCTCACGCAGCCGCTGCTGGGTGATGTGAAGCACCGAACCCGCGGGGCGAACCGGAACCCGTTCGGCAGCCGCCTGACTGGTGGCGCTGGGAACATTTTCGAACTCGAAGGTGACGAGATCCACTCCTGAGGCGAACTCGCGCACCGACGCGAGATCTTCGTACGCCGCGACGCGCTCCACATCACCCACCTGCCCCGCCGGGGTGTCACTGTCGGGCGAATAGATGTGAACCCGGTACCCGAGGCGTCGGGCCGCGATGGTGAACATGCGACCGAGTTGGCCGCTGCCCAGAACCCCCAGCGTGGCGCCGGGAAGAATGGGCGAAGGAATCGGAGAACGGGATGCTGCCGGTGAGTCGGACATGAGACCGGCTGAACTTAAGAGGTCCAACGCTGGCTGAGAACTTCACAACCGCCCGGAAGCCCCTTGAAAAAGAAAGAGGCGGGCTTGGGGATGACACACGGTTTCACCGCCCAAGCCCGCCCTGCACAGCCACCACTCAGTGGCGCACAAAACTTAGTTGCCCGAGTCCACGACGCGGAAGAATCCGGTCGCGGCCGAGGGAGTCACCGAGTACGGGCTGGTCACGCCGGTGGCGAGATCAGTCCAGGTACCGTTGACCGTCGAGCGGGTCTGAACCTTGAAAGGTCCGGTCCCACCGGTCCAGCTGAAGGTCACCTTGCCGTTGACCAGGGTCGCCGGGGTGATGCTGATGCCCGTAGGCGTGACCGTCGGAACGATGTCCAACGCCGAACCGGCCTGGCCGCGGAGGTAGATCGCGGTGACTTCGTCGGAAGTCAGCACACGGCGCCAGATTCCGAGGTCATCGACCACCATGTCGATTTCCGCGGATCCACCGTCGGTGTACTTGCCGGTGCCGTCCTGACCGATGTTCACGGTGAAGCCGAGGTCATCAGTGTCGATCGAGCCCTTCACGGACTGGGTGGCCTTGCTGTTGAACTGGCCATCCAGGTAGGTGGTGACGGTGCCGGCGCGGGCCACGGTGACCGTGAGCAGGTGCCAGGCCGCATCGCTGAGACCGAGGCTCGGCTTGTCGCTGTACTTGTCAGCGCCGGCATTCGGCCCGGAGATCTGATTGCGGATCACGCCGCCGCCCTGGGAGAAGATGCCCCAGCCGCGGTTGTTGGAGGAGCCCCAGTCCTTGTTGGAGACAAAGGCCTGGTCGTCCGCCTGCTCGAGGAGCTTGACCCAGAACGAGACCGAGAAGTCGGTACCGGACGCGGCCTTTTCATCGCCGAACTTCAGAACGTTCGGGTAGCCGAGCGAAACGTAGTCGTTGCGGCTGCCGTCCTTCTTGTTGGTGATGTGAACGGCCTTGCCGATCACGCCGGTCTCAAACGTCGGAGTGCCATTCGGCGTGCCCGCAACGTTGTTGCCGGAGGAGTCACTGTAGTCGCCATCGAACTTGAGGTGGGTCACGAGGCCCTGCGAGACGGTGAGCACCGGCTCGGGAGAAGGCACGACGGTGAGAGTGGCCGCCTTGCTGGTCGCAGTGCCGCCGGAATTGGAGACGGTGACGGTGTAGTCACCGGCGGTGGCTGCGCTCACCTTCTTGACGGTGAGGGTCGGGAGGGTGGCACCCGGGATCGCCGAGCCCTTGAAGTTCCACTGGTAGGCAAGCTGCTGACCAGTCACCGAGGCGGTGAACGTGGCGTTGAAGCCAGCGACGACGGAAACGCTCACGGGATCAGCCGTCACCTTGGGGGCGTCGAGCTGGGTGATGCTGTAGATGCCGACGTCATCGACGCCGAAATACCAGCTGCCGGTGCCGGCCTGCGCGAAGCGGAGGCGGACGGTCTTCTGGTTGGCGGCCTTGGGCAGCGGGAAGAGTTCCACGCGCTTCGATTCGATGCGGTCGTCGTTGACGCGAGCGCTGATGTAGGGTCCGAGAGCGGCCCAGCGGTTGGTGTCCTGGATGCCGATGAAGGCACCATAATAGCCACCGGCATCATTGCCGGTCACGGGATCCACGAACTTGGCGGTGTCGGTCTGCGGGGCGATCAGGGTGAGGTAGCCGTCCGGCTTGCCATCGGCACCGTTCACGATGTCGGGTCCGTCGATCATGTAGACGATCGGCTCCCAGGTCTTGCCACCGTCGATCGAATACTCGACCGATCCCATGCTGTCCTGGTTCTGCTCGTAGACGCTGTGGTAGGAGACCCAGAGGTTGGTCTTGCCGGTCAGGTCGAAGTCCTTCGAGAAGAGGTACTGAACCTGGTTGCCGCCACGGGTGTCGGACTCCGCATAGACGAAGTTGTTGGTGATGAGCGAGGTGACGCGAACCCCGTTGACGTATTGCTCACCGAGTGCGAGACGGCGGAGGCCTTCCCACTTGTTCAGTTCGCCCTCACCCAAACGCCAGACGCGGTTGGAGGAGATGGTGGTCCAGCCCAGGTAGGAGTCGGACTTCGGATCATCGAGGTCTTCACCGGCGTTGAGCGAATCGGTGTAGTTCACCTGCGTCCAGCCGGTCGGCAGGCTGCCTTCGGCGGTGCTGTCGAAGTTCTCGAGCACGATCGGCGCCGGCAACTTGACGTTGGCGTAGTTCTTGACCTGGAACGGATAGCTATTCGAGCGAACGGTCGCCGGAGTGGCATCATCCGAGAACACCAGCGCCACGGTGTGCTTGGACAGCGGATCCATGATGGACGGCTGGTAGCTCACCGTGGTGGTCTTGCCGGACTTGGTCGCCGCCGCCGAGGTCTTCACACCGTCGAAGTAGACGGCGACCGACGAGGCAACCACGCCCTTGCCGGAGTCCTGGATGACGAACTTAAGAGCACCGCTGGGCGCGGCGTCGGTGGCGTTCGGGAGCGGCTGCGCCAGGCTCACGTAGGGAGCGGTGGCGGTCGTCAACTTGCGGTAGGCCTTCACGCCACCGGCGTCGTTCACGAGGATGCGGCCGTCCGGATTGTCGGTCGGAGCCGTGAACAGCGACACATTCGCGCCGCCGCCACCCTGCTCATAGATCAGGCGCATCGAGTACAGACCTGCCTGGGTGATGGTGAAGTTCTGGATGGAGTCAGAGGCACCGCGGCCACCGTCGTACTGGAACAGAACCGTGGAGAGGATCTGGTCGCGGGCGTCATCGCCGAGGTAGACGCGGAAGCCGTCATCGCTGTTGACGATCATCGAGTAGGTACCGGGATCAAGATCCAGATAGGCTACCGCATCGAGGGCGATGTTGTCGGTGTTGCTGCTCTCAATCGTTCCCGGGATGCCGGGGAACGGGTTGGAGCTCTTCTCGTAGGAGATCGTGCCGTTTTCCAGATAGGTCCCGTCAGCTTGGAAAGCGGTCTTGTCCGTGATGTCACCGAACGGCAGTCCAGTGATCGGATTGATGAGAATGCCAGCCAGCTGGGCCTCGGTACGGGCCAGGGTGTTCTCCAGGTCGCCATTGGCAACCGTGGCCTGGACCGACCGGACGATAAAGCCACGCGAGGTGGAATCCGCAGTGGCTCGAGGGTGGGCGAAACTCGCAGGAACGACGGTTTGGGCCATCGCGGTCAGGGAGACCGCAAGCGCCCCGGCCGCCATCGCCGAGTACTTGGTTTTTTGGGGGTGGTTCATATCGAATCAGTGATTTGGAGGGAACTCAACGAAAGGGAAAGTGGGGCTACGAGGCTACAGGGGATTGGCGGGGGCGGGTTATTTGCTCGAGCGGTATTCCTCAACCAGCTTGGCGGCATCTTTGTCCCCTTTCGCAGCCGCTTCACTGAGGCGCTTGTTGACGGTAAGCATGGATTCCGCCGCCGCCGCACGTTGTTCACGCGATAAATCCTGCCGCGCCGCCAGCGCGTTCAGCTGGATGAACGCTTTGGCATCTTCCTGCGCTTTGATGGCCGCGGCGGCTTCATCCGCCAGCGCCTTGGTCTCGGCGGAGGCGCCGGCAAACGACTTGGACATGCCGGTGCGCACTTCCTCTTCGGTTTGCGCCTGCCCACCGCCGGAACGGCTGCAACCGCAACAAATGTGCACAAAAAGCACAGTCACTAATCCGAGACGGGCCGGGTGCATGAGAGTCATGACAGCAATCAGGGAGCGTTGGTTTCGAGGGATTGCCTAGTTACCCGGCGGATTCGCCAGCGGAGTAACTCCTGTGTACCAGCGGTAGTCGACCCCCTTCTTCATGCTCTGGAAGCGAAAGCCGGAGGCCGCGCCCGAAATCCACAGAGTTTCGCACTGCCGATTGTGGCGATACCACTCCCAGGTGAAGTTGTAGCCGGAATAGAGGCTCGAGAGACCGGTCCACTGGGTAAGGATCTCGCTGACCCCCGGAAACTGACCCGGGCTGTCATCTGGTCCCTCCATGCGCTGTTCGGCTGAATCCTGACACATCATCGTGCTGGTGGGACTCACGAATTGGGTGATCTTGGTATGGGCAGGTTCGGCAACGCCGCCGAAGCTCGATTCCGAAATGAGGAACTGGGAGACGCCATACGAGGCATTCAGCCAGAACTCATGTGGGTAGTGCGGACGGGAGGGATCATCCCACCATTCGTCGACCTTCTTGGCTCCCGGACACCGAAAAAGCTGGCGCCCGCCGAGCCCGCCCACATAGCTGGCATAGCCTACGGCCCAGTAGGCGCGTGCATCGGTTGCCGGAAGCAGGACGTTTGAAGTCGGATTGGCCGTCCATTGACCGTCGTTGGGCAACTGGGGCGGACTGGCTCCGTTGAACCGCGTGAAGAAGAGCTGCTCCTTGTTGTCGTCCGTGTACATCGTCACGGCGATGGAGATCTGATGGAGATTGGAAAGGCACCGTGCCTTCTGCCCCTCGGCCTTGGCGCGACTGAGCGCCGGAAGGAGCATGCCCGCAAGAATCGCGATGATGGCGATGACCACCAGAAGCTCAATGAGCGTGAAGCCATTGCGCCGGTGGGTTTTTTGAGTTGTCATCAGCTTAATGGACCGCGGAGGGTTTGTGGCCCCGATGCCTAAGCGTTATAGGCTGGAATCGGGACCCGGCCTAGTTACGTTCGTGCGTCCGGTGTTGCGAGAAGTTCACGGACACGCTTAACGACATGTCACACACTTTGCCCAGTGAATCGGGTAGGCGGAAATCCCCCAAGCGGGGTACAAACGCATCGCCTCTCGTCGCCGAATGGCTCTCCCGCCTCAGTTCGCGGCGCTACACCGAGGCATCCCAAGGCATTGTCAATCCGGGGCTTTCCGTACTGCTGTCGCAACAGGAGCGCAGCGCCTTTTTTCCCCTGGGCATTTCGGACGAGAAACAAGCGGCGCAGCGAGCACATACCCTATGCGAGGAGTTGGGGCGCTTGGGCTGGACGGGGTTTTGTGCGCGGCATCCGCGCGAGTTTGTGGCGGCCGTTTTCTGGCTCGACCGCCCGGTGGTGAGCACCTATGCGACGTTCTTTACCGGGGTCACCCCGCTCACACTGCCGGTGCGTCGGGCGGACGGGCGGCAGATCTTTCTGGTGGAGCCGGATGAATCGATCCGCCACGCGTTGGGACGCTGGATCGGGCGTCAGCCGGGAGCCGCCCTTTCGGGAATGGCACCTCACGCCGCCGCCGCACTGGCTGACGAACGATTGCTCAGTTCCGACCTCGTCCTGTTCAACCGGTTTCTTCCCGATGCCTCCAGCGAGGAGTTCCGAATCCGCTTGCGAGCCGTTGCGCCGAATGCGCATGCCTTTGCCCTGGGCACCTACTCGGAGAGCGATGACATTTTCAAGTCGGTGAGTGGCGTTCCCGAGGGTTACTATCTGCGTCGTCGGCCGCCCGGAAGCTGGCTGGAACCCATCGAAGGGTCCCAAGGGGGACGCACTCCAACAGGCACCGAACTCACTCGGCATCTGCGAGGATATTTCGCGAAGTTGATCAACGGCGAGACGCGCGATCCCGCGGTTGAAGGCATCCGATTCACCGGACGCGAGCAGCAGATTCTGCACTGCCTTCAAAAAGGCATGCCCGACAAGGAAATCGCCCAGGAGTTGGGGATGAGCCCGCTCACGGTGCACACCC
>CANGMO010000023.1 GCA_947454295.1 Verrucomicrobiota bacterium
CATTCGCGACTACATCCACATCGCGGATCTCGCCCAGGCGCACATCCTGGCGCTTCAACCGGGCAAGAGCGGGTTCTTCAATCTTGGCAATGGATCCGGTTTCTCGGTGCGCGAGGTGGTTGCCACCTGCGAAGCGGTAACTGGGCAAAAGATCAAGGTGGTCGAAAAAGCCCGCCGCCCCGGTGACCCCGCCCGGCTGGTTGCTGCCGCCGACAAGGCCGTTCAGGAACTGGGCTGGAAGCCCCAATTCCCGAAGCTGGAACAAATCATCGCCACCGCGTGGGCCTGGCACCAGAAGCACCCGAACGGGTATCCGGATTGAGGCTTGGAGCGGTTGAATCGATGAAGGGCTAAAAGGGCGGCCACGGGTGCGGGATCGCGTTCGGAGTCCCGTCTTCAGACGGTTCGGCACGCAGGGCGGCCTGAAGGCCAGACGCCAAACTTGCGGGACCCGAATTCTGCCGCTTCAACGCTTCATCCCGTCAGCCTCCCCACCTCACGCCCGCTTTTCGTCGGCGTCGATGTAGTCGGCAAAGGTCTGCAAATCGTCGCGGTGGCCGAGGCCTGACTCAACCTTGCGTTGCTGAAGCCGCTGGCGAATGGCCGGATCCGCCTCATTGCCGCGGTTCAGCAGCCATTGGTTGAACTTGGCCTTGTCGGCCGCCGGCACCTTCACATTGGCGCGGACCCAGTCGAAGACCTGACCGTCCGTGACGGTTCCCCGCACCACCGCGATGAAGTCATCCGCTTTCAGGCCCGCCGCCTTCAGCCATTCGGCGTCGAACCCCTTGTAGGCGAAATTCGGTTGATAGTCCGAATGCAGTTTTCCGGCGAGGTGGAGACGGATTTTGTCGATGAGCCGGGGGAGATACACCCAGCCATCCATGAGTTCCTTGGGAGAGCGCGGATAAATCAGTTCAGCCATGCGCGGGAGCATGGCGGGAGAACCAGAACCTGCCAAGGGGGGGACCTGACCGATCTTTCGGCGGGATCTGACTCGGCGGGCGGTTGCCATCCCGCTCCGGCAGGACGAGGCTAGCGGTATGGCCACCCATGATTATGACGCCGTGGTGATCGGCGGAGGCAGCGCCGGCTACGCCGCCGCACGCACCCTAGTCGCAGGCGGGGCCAAGACCGCGGTGGTCGACGGCGCTTCCCAGCTCGGCGGACTTTGCATCTTGAGGGGGTGCATGCCCACCAAGGCGCTGCTCCACGCAGCGGAGCTCCGACACCAGATCGGCCAGGGGGCGACGTGGGGCATCCACGCCGGATCGGTAACCGTGAACATGGCAGAGTTGCTGGCCCGGAAGGATGCGCTCATCGAAGAGTTTGCGCGTTACCGGCAAGGGCAGCTCGAGGACGGCCGATTTGATCTCATCCGTTCGCAGGCACGCTTCCTGAACGCCCACACCCTCGAACTGGCAACCGGACAGCAGGTGACGGCAGGGCATGTGGTGGTGGCCACTGGATCCAGGATCAGCCGGCCGCCCATTCCCGGTCTCATGGGGGCCGGGATTCTCACCAGCGATGACGCCCTCGTTCTGCGCGAGCTTCCCCCCTCCGTTGCCATCCTCGGCGGCGGCGCGGTGGCACTGGAGTTTGCCCAGTATTTCTCGCGACTGGGATGCCAGGTCACCTTGATCCAGCGCAGTCAGCACGTGCTCCGCGAAGCCGATCTCGATGTCGCACGTGAATTGGAAGCCGCGCTGAGACTCGAAGGCATGGTCATCCACACCGGAACGCAGTTGATCGATGTCGAACCGCTCGGAGCCACCGGAGCCGGGCCGTTTCACGTCACCTTCGAGCAGGCGGAGACGCGGCAGGTGCTCCGCGTGGACGCCGTGTTCAACGCCCTCGGGCGCGAACCCAACACGGAGGGGCTGCATCTGGAGAGCGCGGGTATCGCGCTCGACGGCACTCGCATCGTCACCAACCGCCACCAGGCAACCACCATTCCCCATCTCTATGCGGCGGGAGACTGCTGCGGCCCACACGAAATCGTGCACATTGCGATCCAGCAGGGCGAAATCGCGGCGCGCAACATCCTCCAAACCGGTTCGCCGCGGGAGATGGACTATCGGCTGATTACCAGCGTTGTTTTCACGGATCCGGCCGTGGCGCAGGTGGGCATGACAGAGTCCGAAGCGCACGCGCAGGGAATTCCGTATCGTTCCGCGACCTACCCCTTCAATGACCACGGGAAATCGATGATTCTCGGGTGCAGGAGGGGGTTCGTGAAACTGATCGCCCACGGCAAAACCGGGGAACTGCTCGGGGGAGCCTGCGTCGGCCCGCAAGGCGGTGAGTTGATTCACGAAATCACCGTCGCCCTCGCCGCACGGATGACCGCCGCCCAACTGGCTGCGATTCCCCACTATCACCCGACGCTCGCGGAAATCTGGACCTACCCGGCGGAAGAGTTGGCGGAGGGGATTCGGTGATTGGTAATCGGTAATCAGTGGGCGAAGTTTTGGGAAAGAAAGATCGCCCACCCCGGCACACAACGGGATGGGCGATCACACCCAGAACCGACCTACCGAAGCCCGCACGAACCGCGTGCGAACTACCTCTGCAGACGCAGCCCTCATGCCAGAGGTTTCGGTTCTCACGGCTGCGAATTCGCCCAGGAATTGCGCCAACAAAAAAGCGCCGGCGTGACGCAACATCACACCGGCGCTTCTCGTTCGGGCTGCATGGCCCGGGACAGTTTAGTTGGCCAATCCGATGGCGTTGGTGCGCCAGCGATCCACCACTGCCCACAAGTTCACCGGGCTGAAGGCGCGGCCATGCTTCAGAAACCGGGTGCTGCCGTCGGCAAACGCGTAATTAGCACCGCCGCCAATCCCGCCCGTCGCGGTCCGGCTGGTCGTACCGTGCATGCCCTGATTGAGCTCGGTCACGTCGTTGCCGGTGCCCTCGAGGAAATCCATCCAGTAGTGACCGCTGCTATACCGTTTCTCACCGAGCACCACGGTATCCGCCGGTTCCTTGAACACCGACTCGTTCACCGTCTTGTTGACAATGGCGTTGATGTCAAAGGTCCCGCCCATCTGCTCGGCGAACACGTCGTTCCAGCCGTTCATGATGTACGAACGAGGGGCGGAATCGGCGATGAGATTGGTGCGGGTCTCGGCGGAAGCCGGTGAATTCTTGCCTCCCGGCCCGAGATCCCCGGGGCACACGAGGGTTTTGACCGTCTTGAAATAGGGATACCAACGCTCCGGCCAGCGTGGACCGGTATTGCGCTCCGGAAAATCACCCCGGTTGTCGCCCGCGTACATGGTGGTCGCGAGGCCGATCTGGTGGAGCTGGTTCACGCAACTGATCCGCTTCGCGGCGTCCTTGGCCCGACCGAGGGAGGGCAGAAGCATGCCGGCGAGAATGGCGATGATGGCGATCACCACCAGCAGCTCGATGAGCGTGAAAGCGCGGTCCGACCGGGGAGAGAAAATCTTTGGGTTCGAGTTCATGGACATCGCGGATTCAGTTCTGGATGCTTGGTTTCGGTTGATTCGCGGAGGTTTCGGCCCCATGGCGCCCCGGATCTGGCCGAGGCTCAGGCCCGAGTTCGATCGAATGGCGTTCCACCACCGGGCGTCTGCCTGCATCACGGATGACCAAGAATACCTGGACCCTGATCGCTGTAGCCGTGGTGCTGGCGGCGCTCTACGTCTTCCAGTTCGCAGACTTGCGCGGGCGGCCACGCATTCAAATCAATGTGTCTTCGCGGCCCTTCATGCCCAACGCGGGTCCTGACGACGTGCTCCCAATCCTCTTCGGATTTGACCGCGATCTTGCCATCACGGCCCTGCGGGTGACGCCCCTTTCCCTCCTGACCAACCGCACCGCCGGCTCTCCGGAGCCCAAGCCGGTGTGGCAACTGCGGGCCAAGGCGGCCTCGGAACCCGTGCGCGGCTTTCGCTACGGAGATCCCATCGGACAAACGGAAGTGGTGTCCGGACCGGAAAAACTCATCCCTGCGATTGGCTACCGGTTGGAAATCGAGGCGGGAAAACTCCAAGGCTCGGTCGACTTCGTTCCCCAGGCGGCCCTGTCCCCGGGAAACTGATTCCATCCTTTGGGATTCGGCACCGCCGCCCGAACTCCGGGCGTGACAGTCGGGCGGTCCTGTGGCTTCTTCCGCGCGCCATGAAACGCATCCTATTTGCCCTTCTGCTCGGCCTGAGCGTCGCCGCTCAGGGGCTTCTCGCCGAGGACGCCCCCGCCAAGGCCACCAAACCCGTCAAGGCGGAGCCCGAGGCCGCGGTCATCACCTTCAAGGATTACGGTCAGCTCGTCCTCGAATTCTGGCCCGACGTGGCGCCCAACACGGTGGAGAATTTCAAGAAGCTGGCGAAGAGCGGCTTCTATGATGGCACCGCCTCACACCGCCTGATTCCCGGCTTCATGATTCAGCTCGGTGACCCACTCACCAAGGATCCCACCATGGAGTCCCGCTGGGGCACCGGTGATCCGGGCTATAAGGTGAAGGCCGAATTCAATAGTCGGAAGCATGTCCGCGGCGTTCTCTCGATGGCCCGCTCCCGCGACCCGGATTCCGCCGGCAGCCAGTTCTTCATCTGCTTCCGCGAAGCCTCCCATCTCGACGGCCAATACACCGCGTTCGGTAAGCTCATCAAGGGGGACGACGTCCTCGGCAAGCTCGAGGCGGCTCCAATTCAGGGTTCGCGTCCGGTTTCGCGGATCTCCGTGGAATCCATCAAGATTGTCCCCGTGAGCAGCATCAAGTAATGCGGTCCAGAAGTTCCGTCGCCCCCACATCCATCCCCCCCAATGTCCACTCCCGCCGCCACCGAAGTCGCCGTCATCAAAACCTCCCAGGGTGAACTCGTCCTGGAATTCTGGTCCGACGTCGCCCCGAAGACCGTTGAGAACTTCAAGAAGCTCGCCAAGGAAGGGTTTTACGACGGCACCGCGTTCCACCGCATTGTGAAGGGCTTCATGATCCAGGGAGGCGATCCGCTGACCAAGGATGCGAAGAACGAGGCCCGCTGGGGCACCGGCGATCCCGGCTATAAGATCAAGGCCGAGTTCAATGCGAAGTCGCACCAGCTCGGAGTCATCTCCATGGCGCGCTCCGCGAACCCGGATTCCGCCGGCAGCCAGTTCTTCATCTGCCTCGGGGACGCGTCGTTCCTCGACCGCCAGTACACGGCGTTCGGCAAGCTCATCAAGGGTGAGGAGGTACTCAAGGCGCTCGGCACCGTGGAAACCCGGGTTGCCGGCGGCGGCGAGAAGAGCCGTCCGATTCAGCGCCAGGGTGTGGAATCGGTCCGCATCGTGGATCGTGCCACCCTCGCCTGAGGCACCCCCGCCGCCCCCATGACGCCGACCCCGGAGGAACTCGCAGGCCTGCTGGTTCAACTGGGTTGTCCGGCTGACAAATCCCTAGAGATGGCCCGCCAGCTGGACCGGCGGGCGGGCCAACTCGCCGAAGCAAAGGGACGCACCCATGAGGAGGCCCTCGTTCACCTGGTTCGGCTGATGTCCGGTGGCTGGGCTGCGCAGGCCGCGGGAGGTGCAGGTCCCCTGCCCTCGCCCTTATCCGAGGATTTCCCCGGCGCTCCAGCCGGGACCGCAACGGAATCGGTATCGGAGTCCGTCAAGCCCTGGAAGACGCTCTCGTCCACCCCCATTGCCGACCATCGCATCTTTCGCATTCGATCGGACCGCAAGGTGCATCCCAAGCACGGCACGGAGCACGATCTCTTGGCGGTGGAATGCGTCAATTGGGTGACCGTGCTGGCGGTGACACGCGACCAAAAGCTGGTGATGATCGATCAGTTCCGTCACGGAACCAACACCGTCGAATTGGAGATTCCGGGCGGAATGATGGATCCGGGGGAAACCGATCCGGTGGCGGCGGGGCTCCGCGAACTTCGCGAGGAAACCGGCTACACCGGCGACCACGCGCGGCTCCTCGGATCGATTTATCCGAATCCCGCATTCCAAACCAACACCTGCTACACCGTGCTGGTCGAGAACTGCGAACGCAGCCACGACTTGGAGCTGGATCCGGTCGAGGATCTGGCGACCCGACTCATCCCAGTTTCCGAGATCCCCGCACTCCTCGCCTCGCGCCGTGTCCGCCACGCGCTGGTGGTCGTGGCGCTCAGCTACCTGCTCCACCCGCCGGCCCTCGGATGACCGGCGGAGCCGCTCACGATTCCGAGCGGACCTTCTCCTTCTTGGCTTCGAGTTCCTCCTCGAAGCGTTTGCGATCGCGGGTCAGCTGTTCGCGAATGGTCTCCGCCTTTCGGAAATCCCCTGCCGACTCCGCGGCGGCAACGTCATCCGCGGTCGCCAGCTCTCGCTCCGCGACCTTGGCCTTGCAGATCGATTCCAACTCGGCAATTCGCGCCTTCTGATCGGCGGAGAGCTTCCGCGCCGGCGCGGTCTTGTTGAGCCGCTCCATGGCGAGTTCGTAGGCGGATTTCATGAGGACCCGAACGTAGCGCAGGGACGCCCCGGGTAAAACCCGAAGTCATCGCGATCCGCCCTCCGCGGCATTGTGATGCAGCTTCCGGGTGTGGTTCGCTTGCGGTGTGGCGACGGAATTCATGGTGGGTGACACCCCGGGATGGAAATCCCCGGGACTCCGCCGCTGGCGTCACGCGGCATTGATGCTCCTCGCCGGGGGCCTGATCCTGGATTTCCTGCGACCTTCGCAAACGGGGTTCCTGTCGGCCTGGTTCTGGCCCGCGGCCGCCGTTTGTTCCGTCCTGGAACTGGCCATGGCCCTGCCGATCCAAAACGCGATCGCCGCCAGTTTTCAAACCGCTGGAATGGTCTGGCTGATCACCGTTCTGGGGCATTGCTTCGGCGTTTCAGTCGACGTGGCTCCAAGAAATGAACTCCAGCTTCCGGGCGGGGTGAGCGCTGCATTTGTGGCGTCCTGGATCGCACTCTCCCCCTGCTATCGCGCGGTGTCTCGTGCCGTTCTGATCCCGAGGCGCAGTAAAAATCACGTTGGGCTCGAGATTCTCGGGGTGACATCGGTTCTCAGCGGCGGCACCGTGTGGGTGCTTCAACCCACCGTGGTCCACCACAACTGGCAAGTCCTTCCCCTCTGGATCGCCACGGCCGCCGTGCTGCATACCGTGAACACGCCCTGGCTCCTCAACAAACGTCCCGCCCGGGAATCCTCCGGCATCGGGTCGCTTGCGCTGCCGGGGCTGATTTGCATCGGGATGATGCAATCGCTCCCCGGGGCGACTGCCTGGCAATTTCAAGCGACCGCCGCGCTGAGCATGTTGCTTGCGCTGGGACTCGCCTGGCGCGGTTTGGTCAGCGCCCGGTGATCGATCAGGAGGCTGGTGCTTCACTGCCGCGGCGGCGGATCAATCGGAGCCGCGCCACGCGCAACCCGTCGAGCTCCTCCACCACCAGATCAAAGGCGCCCACCTGAACCCGATCCAGTCGACGCGGAAAGCCGTCCAGCTGGCGGGTGACCCACCCGCTGACCGTCGTGATTTCCGGCGCTTCCAGGGACTGTCCGACGAGCTCCTCGAGCTCGAACAAGGGCAGCGTGCCGTCCAATTCCCATTCGGATTCCCCGCGGGGAACGATGCGGGGTTTCTCGTGGTCGAACTCGTCCTGGATCTGCCCCACCAGTTCCTCCAGCACGTTTTCAAGCGTCACCATGCCGGTGGTGCCGCCGTATTCGTCCACCACCAGGGCGCAGTGAAGTTTGCGATCCAGGAAACGCTGCAACAGCCGGTCTAGGTGCGCGGTTTCGGGAAGATAAATCAACGGGCGTGCGACGGAACGGAGATCTGCTCCTGTCTGCGCCTGCTGCCGTTGCGCCCAGAGATCCTTCACGTGCACCACGCCCAGGGTTCGGTCGAGATTCCCATTGTCGCAAAGCGGGAAGCGGCTGTAACGCGTGCGTTCCGCAATCTCCAGGCACTCCGCGATGGTGTCCTGGGTGCTCAATACGGTGATCTCCCGGCGCGGACGCATCACCTCGGCCACCACGCGCCGTCGCAGATCGAGCGCGTTGAGCATCAGGTCACGACGCAGATCGGATCCCGCTCCCGCCACGCCGCCGGTGCCGGAGGATCCGCCGGCCAGGAACAACAACCGAAGCTCCTCCTCGGAGTGCGCTCCTTCGCCGTGCCCCCCTTCGATTCCCAGCAGGCGCAGGAGCCAGGCCGCCGTGGTGTCGATGGCCCAGATGAGCGGGTGCGTGGCCCGGAGAAACAATTGAAGCGGTATCGAAAGCCCCAGGGCCACCGACTCGGTCTGCCGGATGGCAATCGCCTTGGGGACCATTTCACCGACGATGATCAGCACAAACGTCGTGGTGAGAAACGCGAGCCACGACACGGCCTCCAACAGCCAGTGGTGCTGTGCCAGTCCCAGGCGGGCGAGCATCGGTTCGGCCGCCGCCTCGGCTACCGGCTCCACGAAGCGACCAAGGGCGAGGCTGGCCACCGTCACGCCAAGCTGGGTGGCGCTGATGGCGGTGTTGATGTTGGCCTTCAGGGTGCGGGCCACCCGCGCGGCGCGGCGGCCGCGGGCCACGAGGGCATCCAGCTGGGCCTCCCGAATCTTCACCAGCGCCAGCTCGGCGGCGACGAAGAAGCCATTGAAGAGGACCAGCACCAGCGCCAGCCCCAGCTTCGCGGCGAGGGACAGCAGCAGATCCACATCGACGGTCCATGCGGCGATCACAGCGGAACCTTTCCAAACAAGACGCGAAGCATATCCGCCAGCGTCACCAGCCCGACCTCATTGCGATGGGAATCCACCACCACCGCCAGGTGTTCACCGCTGCGCTGCAGCCGCTGGAGGGCATCCTCCAGGCGCATGGACGCATCCAGGAAGAGGGCGGGCCGCAAGAAATCGCGGGCCGTGCGACGCGACGCATCGGGCTCGGCGTACAGAATATTCTTCAGGCTGACCACTCCCAGGATCCGCCTTGGCCCGGCGCCCTCACTCCACACCGGGATGCGCGTGTGCTGGTGCCGCCGGCAAAGCGCCAGCAGTTCCGTCAGCGGCATCGAAGCCGGAACCGTTTCTGCCCGGTCCAGGGGCGTTGCAACCCCGCCCACCGTCGCCGTCTGGAGATCGAGCACCCGGTTGATCAGGGTGCGTTCCTCCGGCTTCAGCGCCGCGCCGGATTCCAGCATCAGCGCCCGGAACTCCTCGCGATTGCCGAACAGATTCGCGGACAGCGCCTGTCCACGGGTCAGGCGCAGCAGCAGCCCGGCAAACCGTTCAATCAAGCGCACCAAGGGCGACAGGGCGAGATGGATGACCCGGAAGAATCCCACGAGACGCAGGCACAACCGGTTCGGGAACATCCGGAACATCGTCTTCGGCAGCAGCTCTCCGAGCAGGTAGATCATGCCGATCACCACCGCAAAGGCGGTCCAGAACATCCATGAGGAATCACCGGCAATGGTGTGGAGGTCGGTGACGATCACGACCACGGCGGCGAAATTGGCCAGCGTGTTCCCAACCAGGATGGTCCACAGGAAGTTCTCGGGATGCTCCAGATACCCCAGCAGGATTCTCGCCTGGGGTTTGCCCTCGCGCATCCACTGGCGGATCCGCAGGCGGCTGAGCGCCATGACTCCGGCTTCCATGCCGGACATGAAGAAGGACAGGCCCAGCCAGAATCCGAGGGCGCCCCAATGCCACATCGCGGACATCATGGATTTCCTCCTTCCGCCTCGACGAGCAGCTCGCGCACCCGCCGGTCATCCGCCGCCTGCACCGTCCACCGCAATCCACTGAACACCACTGAATCACCAACCACCGGAACCACCTCGGCCAGCTTCACCACCAGGCCACCGAGAGTGTCGACGCCCTCCACCTTCGCGAGAGCCGGGTAGGCGCGGCGGAAATCATCGATCCGCATCAAGCCATTGGCGCGCCAGCGCCGGGGACCGAGAGGTTCAATCACCCAGCCCTCCGCTTCGCCTTCGCTGCGGATAGGCCCCACCACGGCCTCGAGAATGTCCTCCAGGGTGATCAAGCCGGCCGGGCTCCCGAATTCATCCAGCACGATCGCCAGCCCGCGCTGTTGGACCTGCAGCGACTGGAACAGGGTCAGCAGGTTCATGCTCTCCGGTACAAACGAGGGAAATTCCAGCGCCTCGTCGAGTCCGCCCTCCGGATCCAGCAGCAGCGTCCGGGTGTTGAGGACCGCAACCACATTGTCCGGCGTTTCATCGTAGAGTGGAATGCGGTGATACCGGGCCTTCCGGGCCTCGGCGACCAGCAGGTCGGGGGCGAGATCGTCCGGCAGGCAGACCATCTGGGCGCGGGGACGCATGACATCTCGTGCCGAACGCTGGTCGAGCGAAAGGATCTGGAGGATGAGCTCCTTCTCCGATGCCTGAAGCGCCCCCTGTTGATGCGCCAGTTCGACGAGGTCGGCGTATTCCTCATCGGAAACCTGGAGAGCCGCACGCGGCCGCTTGGCGGTGAGCAGGCGAAGGAAGGCGTCAATCCAGCCCTGCGCCACCCGTCGCACCGGGCCGGTGACCCGCACCAGGAATCGCAGGGCATGGGCCACGCGCAGTGCCCAGGATTCGGGCTGGCGCACGGCGAGCGCCTTCGGCGTGACCTCGCACAACAGCAGCAACCCCACGAACGCGCCGAACATCACCAGGACGAGATTCCAAGTCCCGTGCAGGGCGCCCAGCAGCACCACGGCGGTCAGCAGGGCATTGGCAGAGGCGTTGCCGAGAACGAGGGTGGCCAGGAGATCGTCGGGTTTGCCGAGCAATTCGAGCACCACGGCGCCGCGGGGATCCCTGCTCTCGGCCAGTCGCCGGGCGCGCCACAGGCCGAGTGAAAACAGGGCCGATTCCGCCGCGGCAAAGAAGAAGCTGGCCGACGCGAGCAGCGCCAGCAGTGGCAGCAGAATGGCCGGAGGCAGATCCACGTGCGGGCAGCATGGTCCGGGACGGCCTCCGGTTCAATGCTGCCGCGTCACCATCGCTCGACTCAGGAAACCCGGAACCAGGCGGTCTTGAGATACGCCGGCTCCTCGCGGGAAATGGGAAAATCCACCCCCTGCGGGACGTAGTGCTGCTTGAGAACGCGTCGCCCGGCTGTAGACACCGCGCCCTGGACATCCGCCAGGAAGCGCTCCGGTTCCAGGCGGGCGGCATTGGTAGAGGCCAGCAACACTCCTCCGGGTTCGAGCACCTTCAACGCCGAAGTCACCAACTCGCCGTAGTCCGACTCGGCACGGAAATCCCCATGCTCCTTGGAGCGCGAAAAGGTTGGCGGATCGAGAATCACGGCCCCGAAACGGCGCCCCTTCTTTCCCAGGCGGCGCAACCAGTCAAAGACATCGCCATAGATGAACTCGTGGTCATCCGCGACCAGTCCGCTGGCCACGAAATTGCGGCGTCCCCAGTCGAGATACTTGCGCGACAAATCGAGACTGGTGGTCCGCCACCCGCCCGCTGCTGCCGCCACGCTGAATCCACAAGTGTAGGCAAAACAGTTCAGCAAGTGACGCTCCCCCGGACCCTGCGGAATCAGCGGGAATCCGGCCGCCACGTGTCCGCGCGCACAGCGACGGCGGTTGTCCCGCTGGTCGAGAAACAGCCCCACCGAATAGCCCTCGGAGAAACTAAACTCAAAGATCAGTCCGTTCTCCCGCGCCACGAAGACCGCAGGCGCCTCGTCCCCGTCGAGACGGACCGGTGAGGCCTGGGGCACGGTCGTTCCGCGGACATGCCGGTTGAGCCGCTTGAAGTACACGCCGCGAACTCCCGGGTGTGCCGACTGCACGCTTTCCTGGATCTGCGACCACCACGCCAGCGCAGCCGGCTCGGACTCACTCTGAATCAGGAGCCAGTCTCCCAGCCGATCCACATAGACGCCAGGAACCCCATCGGCAGCCCCGTGGATCCATCGAAACACCGTCGTCTCTTCCTCCAGGATCACTGCACGGCGCAGACTGGTGGCGCATTGGACATCGGGCTGTTGCAGGGAGAACGGCGCCGGCCGGTCGAAGTCCAGCTGCGCGCCAGTCACGGGATGACGAAAGCTTAACCGACGCGCATGCAACTGCAGTCGTCCAGCCGGGGTGCCGTCGTAAAGCGAATCCCCAAGCAACGGCCAGCCAAGACTGGCCGCGTGCACCCGGATCTGGTGCGTGCGGCCGGTCTTCGGTTCGGCTTCCACCCAAGTCCGTCCGCCTTCCCGACGCAGCACGCGAAACCGGGTCTCCGCCGGTTCCCCGCCCAGGGCGGGGTCAATCGCCTGATAGCGGACACCTTCCCGTCGAATGGACGTGGTGGCAGAAAAGTCGTCACCGTCCACCGTCCGGTCGGTGACGCAGTCGTACCGCTTTTCGACCTCGCGCCCGGCAAATTGCTCGGTCAGTGATCGATTGGCCTCAGGCGATTTTCCAAACACCAGCAGTCCACTGGTCTCCTTGTCCAGTCGATGAATGATGGCCAGGGACGCCCAGCGGGGCTCGCGATGGCGGAGCCAGTCATAGATTCCCTCGCCCGCGTGGGGCGCCGGGGCATGGGTGTTCCAGCCTGAGGGCTTGTCGACCACCAGCAGATGATCGTCCTCGAAGACAACGCAGGGTGGCATGGACTCCGAACCCGCCGCGCAGGGTGCCGTGGGATTCACCACGTCAGGTGAACTGCCACTGGCGCGTGGCGATGGCGTAGGCACTGATGATCACGTTGGTGGTGGCATGCGCGAGCATGGCATCACCC
>CANGMO010000024.1 GCA_947454295.1 Verrucomicrobiota bacterium
CTGTCCCTGATTGCCAACACCGCACCGGTGGCCTTCGGCAGCATCGGCATTCCCATCACCACGCTGGCCCAGGTAACCGGGCTCGATGTCCTCCGCCTCTCCGCCATGGCCGGGCGCCAGCTCCCGGTGTTTTCGGCGATCATTCCATTCTGGATCGTCTGCGCAATGGGTGGCTGGCGCGCCGCGGTCGGTGTCTGGCCCGTGGCGGTGGCGGCGGGCGGTGCATTTGCGGTCACCCAGTTCCTGGTCTCGAACTTCCACGGACCCTGGGTGGTCGATTCCCTCGCGGCGCTGGCCAGCATTGGTGCCGTGCTCGCGGTGCTGCGGGTGTGGCGTCCGCGGGAGACGGTCGCCGGCAACCCGATGGAAGCGGGGGCCGCGCGGGGATCAAAGCTGGGTGCCTGGGTGCCGTGGCTGATTCTCACCGCGTTCATCTTCCTGTGGGGCATGCAGCCGGTGAAACGGGTGCTTGACGGTGTCCTGACCTGGTCGATCCCCACCCCGGGGCTTCATTTGCTGGTGCAGCGCGTGCCCCCGGTGGTGACGGAAATCCGCCCCGAGAAGGCGGAGTTCAAACTCAACCTGATTTCCGCCACGGGAACCGGAATCCTGCTGGCCGGCGTGGTGGCTGGGCTGGTGATGGGATTCTCCGCGCGGCAGCTGGCGCGACTCTGGTTGGGAACGCTCGGGCGGATTCGCAATTCGCTGCTGACCATCGCGGCGATGCTGGCGCTCGGAAACGTGACCAAGTACTCGGGAACCGATGCCACGCTCGGGCTCGCCCTTGCGGGCACCGGGGCATTCTACCCGTTTTTTGGAACCCTGCTCGGCTGGCTGGGGGTGGCCCTCACGGGATCGGACACCGCGTCCAATGTGCTGTTCGGATCGCTGCAGCGAATCACCGCGGAGCAGCTCGGCGTGGATCCCTACCTCATGGCCGCGGCCAATTCCACCGGCGGCGTGATGGGGAAAATGATCGATGCCCAGAGCATCGTGGTGGCGGGCACCGCGACGCATCATCAGGGACAGGAGGGGAAGATCCTTCGCTTTGTCTTCCTGCACTCGCTGGTGCTCGCAGTCCTGATCGGGCTCTGGGTTGCCACGATGGCTCACTGGCCCCAACTAGCCGGCCATCGCTAGACCCGATCTCCGAACTTCGATCTGCGAGCCTACCGCTTGCGGCGGGCTGGACCGAAGAAGTAACCGCCGGTGAGGCGAACACCCTTCACCTTGCGGTCGGCGAGCGCACCGTGACCCGCCTTGCCGTCGTCGAAGAGGGCGGTGTAGTCGTAGTTAAACTTGTCCAGCTTCAGCCGGGTGATGGTCTGCCCAATGAACCGTTCGATCGAGCGGACGTCGCCGGCGTCCTCGGCCACCATCAGGGTGAGTGCGTCGCCGGTGGCCTTCGCGCGGCCGGTCCGGCCGATGCGGTGAACGTAATCCTCAGGGTGCTGCGGCACGTCGTAATTGATGACGTGGGTGACATCCGCGATGTCGAGTCCGCGGGCGGCAATGTCCGTGGCCACGAGCACCTCGTACTTGCCCTCCTTGAAACCGGCCAGCGCGCTTTCGCGTTCCTTCTGGGAGCGGTCCGAGTGGATCGCTGCGGCGCGGTGGTTATTCCGCTTGAGCAACGCTTCGATATCGTCGGCCCGGCGGCGGGTGCGGCAGAAAATGATGACGGACTCGTAGTGGATGTGATCCAGCAGGGCGCGGAGAAGATCCTTCTTCTGACGTTCCGCAACCGGATACAGCACGTGCTTCACCGTCTCGGCGGGCGTGCGGCGCGCGCCGATCTCGATGGTCGTCGGAGTGCGCATCGCCCACTGAATGAGCGTTTCAATCGCAGGCGGGACAGTGGCGGAAAACAGCGCGGTCTGACGATCCTTGCCGCAGCGGTCGATGATCCGCTTCACGTCGGGCAGGAAGCCCATGTCCAGCATGCGGTCCGCCTCGTCGAGGACGAGATGCTTCACGCCGCTGAGGTCCACGAGGCGCTCCTGAATGTGATCCAGAAGACGGCCCGGAGTGGCCACCAGGATGTCGACGCCGGCCTTGAGTTCGTCGCGCTGCTTGCCGTAGCCGACGCCGCCGAAGACGACGCTGACGGTCAGGTTGGTGAAGCGGGCGAACTTCTTGAAACTCTCCTCGGTCTGCGAGGCCAGCTCGCGGGTAGGCTCGAGAATCAGGCAGCGCGGCCCGGGGCCGTGGGTGCCGATCTGATGAATGATGGGAAGGGCGAAGGCGGCGGTCTTGCCGGTGCCGGTCTGGGCCGATCCGATGACATCCTTGCCCTCAAGCATGAGGGGGATGGCCTTCTCCTGGATCGGTGTCGGCTCCTTGTAGCCCAGCGCCTGGACGGCGTCGAGGAGGGCTAGGCGGAGCCCGAAATCGTGAAACTGCATGGCGCAGTCTACCTCAGTACAAAGCGGGGCGGAAGCGGTTTCGCCGCTCCGCCCCGGTCGTGAAGTGGAAGGAATCAGGCGCCGTACTTGTCGAACATCTTCGCATTCGCCTGCATGAGACGAATGAGATACTTGGCCTCGAAGATGCCGAGGCTGCCGCCGTTCGCGCCGGTTTCGGTGAAGCGCTGGAGCTTGTCGGATCCGCTGTAGGCCGAGTGCAGCAGCACGGGCTGCGGATGCCACGAGTGCCCCTTCACCGCGGCGGGCGTGGAGTGGTCACCGGTGATGGCGAGCACGTCCGGCTTGCGCGCCAGGAGAATCGGCAGCGCGGCGTCGAAGTCCTCGATCGCCTTCACCTTGGCGTCGAAGTTGCCGTCTTCACCGGCCTTGTCCGTGTACTTGTAGTGGATGAAGAAGTAGTCGTAGTTCTCGTATTCCTTCACGTAGCGCTCGAACTGCTGCGCGATGGTTTCCGGTCCCTCGATCTTGGTCATGCCGACCAGCTGGCTCAGGCCCTTGTACATCGGGTACACCGCGAGCGCGGCCGCCTTGAGGCCGTAGCGCTGCTCGATGGTCGGGATGTCGGGCTGGTGCGCCACACCGCGCATCAGGAAGCCGTTCGCGGGCTTTTCCTTGGCGAGCAGCGGGAGCGCGAGCTTGTAGAAGTCAGCGATCAGCTTCGCGACCTTCTTCTGGCCGGCGTTTTTCGGATCCAGCGGCTTGGCGGTCGCGATGGGCAGGCCTTCGCGGTTGGGATCGGTGTCGGTCAGCGGGCCCTCCAATCCGGCGCCGCGGAAGACGACCACAAAGCGGTGCTCCTTGCCCGGATAGATGAACACCTGGCTGGTGCCGATCTTTTTGATCTTCGAGGAAAGGATGCCGCAGAGGCGTTCGCAGACCTCGGTGGCGATACGTCCGGCGCGGCGGTCGGTGACCAGGCCCTTGGCGTCAAGGGTGCAGAAGTTGGCGCGGGCGGCGACGTCGCCGTTCTTGAGCTCGATGCCGAGTCCGAGCGTCTCGATCACGCCGCGGCCGACTTCCCACTCGATGGGATCATAGCCGAACAGCGCGAGATGGCCGGGGCCGGATCCCGGGGTGATGCCGGGGGCGACGGGGATCATGCGCCCCTGCGCGCATCCCTGCGCGACGAGGGCGTCGAGATGAGGAGTCTTGGCGGCCTCCAGCGGGGTCATGCCACCCTGTTCGCGGGTGGCGATGTCGCCGAGACCGTCGAGGACCACGAGGGCCAGCTTGGCGCCGGTTTTGACCTGAAGCTTTGCGTACACGTCGTCGAGTTTGCTCATAAAGCGGGCGGAGGTTGCGGATACCGGGCGCGGCGGTCAATCGTCCATCCGGGGCTCGCCCGTTACGTTCGTCCCACGCGGGCTTGACGGCACGACGCGGCCGCAGGTTTGCTCGGGCCATGATCCAGTCCGGCATTCTCAATCCCCATTTGCTCGCGCTCCTGGCCCGGGTGCGTCACACCAACACGCTGGTCATCGCCGATTCCATGTTCCCGCACTGGCCGGCGGTGCCCGAGGTGGATTTGTCGCTGGTGTACGGCATTCCCACCGTGCCGGACGTGATTCGGGCCGTGCTGCAGCATTGGAAGCCGGGTGTCGCCTGGATCGCCTCGGAGTTTGAAGTCCACAATCCCACCAAGGTCCGCCGCGAATTCGCGCAGGCCTTCGGTGACGTCAAGGTCGTGCCGGTGCCGCATCTGCAGCTCAAAGCCCGGGTGCCGGGATCGATTGGCCTCATCCGCACCGGCGAACGCCGCATCTACACGAACGTGGTGATGGAATCCGCCTGAGTGCAGTTCGCCGCGACGTTTCGTTTACGCGGATGAGGCTCAACCGCCGCGCAGATGCTTGAGCACCTTGCCCGGGAAGGTGGGCAGGGCCAGCGCGACTTCCTTCAACATACGCGGAGACATTTCGGAGGGGACGGTGGCGCGGACATAGGCCCGCGGATGCACCAGGTCGGTGGGCCAGGGCTTCACGGCGGCGACGGCCTTGGGGAAATCCCCGAGGCGCGAGCTGCGGATGAAGAGAAAGGCGTTCTGCACGTACCACCACGCCACCTTCGGATTATCCCAGAGCAGGGGGCGGATGGCATCCAGCGCAGTGAACCCCTGCGATTGGAAGCGGGAGATCCAATAGCTCGCCCACTGTTCGTTCACATGATGCGTTCCGCCCTGTCCGGGAACCGCCGCGGAAAACAGGATGGCGTCCCCCAGTCGGGACAGGTCGGCCACGAACCCATCGGCGCGGCTGCCGTCCAGATGCTCGGCCACCTCCAGGCAGTTCACGAGGTCAAAGGTCCGGTCGAGGCGGAGCGGTTGCGCGAGGTTGGCCCGCTGGAAGGATTCGACGGGAATCAGCAGCTGCTCGGTGCGGACGATGTCGCCGTCGATGCCAAGGACGCTGCATCCGGCGTCGGCGTACGCCTTCGCCCAGGTGCCGGATCCGCAACCGACGTCGACGACCGAGCGGGCGGGAATCAGGCCGAGCACCAGCGGGACGGTTTCCCGCGCGGAGGCGGCGGAATCCTCCTTCAGGCCTTCGTAGTACCTGGACGAATAGGGCGATGCCATGGGAGGCGAAGCTTGCCGGAGAGCCGGCGGCGAGGCGAGCGACGAGTGTGGGCGTGCTTGCGGCTTTTCCCGAAGGGCTTTCGACCGCAAGTTAGGGGCGCCGCCACCGCGGTGCATCTCCATGGCCCATATCCACGACAAAATCGATTTCACCGTCGCCCTCCTGATCGTGCACGAGAACCGCGTGCTGCTCGTGCATCATCGCAAGCTCGGCAAGTGGCTGCCGATCGGTGGTCACATCGAGCTCGACGAGGATCCCGAGCAGGCTGCGTTGCGCGAGGGATTTGAGGAGACCGGCCTGAATCTGGAGCTGGTGGGTGAGCGTCCACCCACCACGGAGGACGGAACGCGGGCGCTGATTGCGCCACGGTTTCTCGACATTCACCGCATCAGCGCCACGCACGAGCACATCGGGATGATCTACCTCGCGCGGGTTCGCGGCGGGCAACTCACGCTCGCCGCGGCGGAACACCACGACATTCGCTGGGTGTCGGAAGCCGAACTCGATTCCCTTCAACCGCCCATGAGTGGCGCGGTGAAGTGGTATTGCTGCCAGGCGCTGTCGGAGTTGCGGGCGCCCTGATTCGGCGCGCACTCAGGGTGTCGGAGCAGGCGTGGGGAGTCGGAGGGCCTCCCACGGAAGCGGCAGGGTGACGCCGCATTCCTTGTTGTTGGCCTTGTTGCGAAAACGCGGCAGTTTGCACGCGACCTCCACCGCATGGCCGAAGCAGCGCTCGGCAATCTTCCAGCGACGCTCCTCCTCGTGGCTGGCAACGACCAGCGAGGTTCCCGGGGTTGCGCATTCGGCCACTGCCGGGGCGCCGTCACCATCCACCACGGTGACCACGATCGTGTCCTGTTCGGTGAGCCATTCGATTCGCTGGATGATCCAGGCCTCGTTGTCGCCCTCCTTCGACGTGATGCCGAGGAACCGGGCGAACGTATCGGCGCTCTTTTCATGTTCCATCACGATGATTCCCGGCTTGGAGGGGGCGAGGATCGTGGAATGGAGCACTTGGGAGGCGATCGTGAAGTAGATGACCAGTCCCGTGACGTCGACCAACGTGGCCACCAGCGGCGCCGAGGCCACCGCGGGGTCAAATCGCACCGCCCGCAGCAAGAACGGCAGCATGGCACCCGCGAGGCTGCCGAAGAGAATCACGCCCACCAGACTGAACCCCACGGTGATGGCGATGAGCCCGTGGTGTTCGCCGTAGTTCTTGATGTGGGCAAGCTGCCACACCCAGATGCGGCTGAACCCGAGCACCGCCAGGCAGATTCCGAGCAGCGTGCCCGCCACCAATTCACGTCGGAGCACGCGCCACCAATCACGAACGCCCACGTCGCCGACCGCCAGGGAGCGGATAATCAGCGAGGTCGCCTGGGAGCCGGAGTTGCCGCCCGAGGAAATGATCAGCGGGAGAAAAATCGCGAGCACTGTCGCCTTGTCAATTTCGCCCTCGAAATAGCCCATGGCGGTCGCCGTGAGCATTTCGCCCATGAACAGCAGCGCCAGCCAGCCTGCGCGCTTCTTCACCATCGAAAGCAGGCCGATCTCCAGATATGGGGCGTCGAGCGCCTCCATACCGCCGAGTTTCTGGATGTCTTCGGTGGAGGCCTGTTCCGCAACGTCGAGGACGTCGTCGACGGTAACCACGCCGAGAAGGACGTCGTTCCGGTCGACGACCGGCAGGATGGTGACGTCGTACTTCTTGAACTCGGCGACCGCGACTTCCTGTTCGTCCGACGCCCGCAGGGCGAGATTGCTGCCTTCGAGCAGATCCCGCACCGGGCGGGCCGGGTCGCTGGTGACGACGTTTTGCAGCCGCACCCAGTCCACCAGACGGCCGGCCGCATCGATGACGTACAGCTGATTGAGCGTGATGCGTTCGCGATCCCGACCGGTCTTCCGAAGGTGATCCAGCACTTCACCGACCGACCAGGACTGCTCGATCGCCACGTAGTGCGGCGTCATGCGCCGACCAACCGAGCCCTTGGGGTAGCCCAGCAGGGCGGACGCAATCTTGCGCTCCTCCGGGCTGAGAAGACCCAGCAGCCGCTGCGTCATGCGCGGCGGCACTTCCTCCAGCAGGGCGGTGCGGTCGTCCGCCGCCAGCTCGTTCAGGATGCTGGCCACATCGGCATCCCCCAGTGCGTGCAGCAACTCCTCCTGGCCGGCGATCGGAATGTACTCAAAGACCTCGGCGGCCAGGTCGCGCGGAAGGATGCGAAGCAGGACCGCGGTGTCCGCCGGCTCGAGATCGTCGAGCAGCTCGGCGAGATCGGGCGCCGGGAATTCCGAGAGGATCTCCCGCAGCTGCGCGAAATCGCGCTGGCGGATGAGTTCCTTCAGCTCTGGCAACAGCAGGGCGCCGATCATTCGCGTGAAGGCTAGTCATGCCTTCGCGATCAAGTCCAACGCCGGATTGCGACAAAAAAGCCACACGCTTTCACGTGTGGCTTGCCAGGAAATTGGAATTGCGGTTGCCCGCGGTGCCGGCTCAGGCGTTGAACGACTTGCCGCAGCCGCAGGAACTGTGGGCGTTCGGGTTGTTGATCTTGAACCCGCCGCCGGTGAGCGCGTCGCTGAAATCGATCACGGCCCCGCGAAGATAATTGGCGCTGAACGGATCGACCACCACACCCACGCCGCTGAATTCGGCGTGCAGATCGTCGTCGCGCTTCTCGTCGAAGGTCATGCCGTACTGCATGCCGGAGCAGCCACCGGATTCGACATACACGCGCAGCGGCTTGCCCGCGTTTTCCTTGTCTTCCGCCTGCATGCTGGAGATCTGGCGGGCGGCAGACTCGGTGAGGGTGACGATGGAATCAGTGGTGGAAGTGGCGACAGCGCTCATGGTGAATGGAGGCTAGGACGGAGGTGGGATTCTGTCAAACCGGACATTTCTTATCCGCTTCAACGCACTTGGGATGGTTACCAGGTGGCGATGGAATCGGATTCAAAGATCCGGTTCACCGCCGCGGGGTAGTCCGGAACGGCCTGGGTGAGGTCGATGACTTCCACCTGAACGTCCGGAAGTGCTGTCTGCGACTCGATGAGCGACTGAACCCATGGTTCCGAGGGGCGGGTGAGCAAATGGAGAACGCGGGTCATGGTGTAAAGAGGGAGCGGGCTGAGGTTAGAAGCGGAGCACGTGACGGAATCCGACGGCACGTCGGGCCAGTTCGTGATCGTCGATGACCTCAAACTTCACGGGCGATTCCCCGAGATCGTTCAATTCCGGGGCGCCGGCCTGCGCCAGCACCGAGCGGCCGGATTCGGCGAGCAGCGGCAGATAGCGGGTGAAGTTATCCTCCTCCTTGAGATCGTCGACCCACTCGCCGAGCGCACGGATGGCGGGTCCGCGGAGATACACGGTCACCTGAGCCTTCTTCCAGGCGCCGACGCCCGCGGCGATGCGGATCGCCTCGGCGGGGCGCTCACTTTCGCGCGGGTCACTTTCGATGAGGATCAGCAGGGAAGGGGACATGACGTCTGGGAGGTCGGGCTGAACGGGCGTTTACTGGAAGCTGATGAACCGGTCGGTTCCGGCGGCCATGTCGCTGACCACCGTGAGTCCGGCGAAGGTGGCGCGATCATCGACGGGGACACCGTGGTGATGCGCCCCATAGGCGCAGCCGTAGAGTTTGAGTCCGCGGGGGCGGAGCGCCTGCAATTCGGGATCGCCGACACCCTTCACGGCTTCATCGATGCAGTACAGGTACACATCGGCGCCGAGGTTGAGGGCGGCGGCGGCGACCCGCACGCCGTGGCGAAACGGCGGCTGGAGCGGGCAGCCGGAGAGCAGAATTCCGAGTTTTTTGCCGGAGGGCGACACGGACTAGGCATAGCGCTCCGGAAGGTTTCGACCAAGTGGGATTCAGCCGCTGCTGATTTTTTCGAGGAAAGCAGTGGTCAAAGAGGAAACCCATTGCGCCGCACCGCCGGGGGCATTCATTGTTTCCGGAGGTGAAGAAACCGACTCGTCCCGGACCGACTCCCTCGCCCGCCGCCAAGTCAATTCCCGCCACGCCCGCCGGCTCTCAGGCAGTGCGCGGCAAGCCGGTGCCTCCTCCGCCCTCGGCCGCTCCCAAGGGTGTCGTCAGTCGACCAACGCCGGCCGCTCCTGCGGCGGCAGCCGTGGCTCCGTCGAGTCCCCCAGCGTCCTCGAAGCGCAGCACCTCGACGCCTGCCACCAAGTCCTCACCACCCTTCGTTGCCGCCGCAACGCCTGCCGTGGCGTCGGTGCCGCCGGTGAAAACCAAGGCAGCCTCCAAGGAGGTATCGCCCGCGCCCGTGGTTCCGAAACATCCGGCGAAGTCGCCCCAATCCATCAAGGCAGCCTCCGCGCCTTCCAAGCCGACCCCGGCCGCCGCTCCCTCATCCAAGCCAAGCGGTCCCACGAAGGTGCCCCTGCCCATCGCGGTTGCGATGCCGGCAACGCCGACCAGGAAGGGACCGCCGAAGCAGTCGACTGCGACGGCAACCTCCGTTGCAACTCCAACACCACCGCTGGCGACAGCGAAACCGGCGCCGGCGGCACGTGGGGCGAAGTCGCCCTCGCATAAAAAGAAATCCCTGCCCAAATCTCCGGCGCGCAAGCCAGCGGCGCGGAGTGTGGTTTCCAGGGCGTCAGAACGACCTCCGTCGAAAACGGTGCCCGCGGTTGTTGCGTCCGCTCAGATTCCGCCCGCCAGGACGCCTCCACGCGTCGAGACCCTGTCCCTGGCCCCGACAACGGAAGCCCCGAAGGCGACGGTGCGGTCGACCGTCCCTCGATCCGCCCTGCCTCCGCTGCCAACGGTCTTGCTCACTGGGGATCCTGTCCCGACATCCCCGAAGGTTCCGGGGTCCAAACCGGCTTCGACCGGTTCGACGCCGCCTTCGGCGACGGACCTGACGCCCGTGGTCGAAGTGCGCGGAGAGACGCCGCATCGTCCGACGGTGTCAACGGTTCCGGCCGCCACGAATGCCTCGGCGCCCGCGTGGACCGCCTCGGTTTGGATTCTTCCCCGTGATCCATTCACACTGGTCGTCCATTGGGATCTCCCAGTGCCGGTGTTGGAGGCGGCGAAGGCGCGGGATCCGCAGGGGGAATGGCGTCTGCGGGTGTGGCAGGAATATGTGGGCGGACGTCGCGTCGCCGATCAAACGTTGCCTCTGGATACCACCCATCGCTTCGTGCCGGTGGTCGTGCCGGGTGCGAACTACGTGGCGGAACTCGGATTCCTGGAATCGTCCGGGCATTGGCGCGGGTGCGCGCTGAGCCAACCCGTCGCCGCACCGCGCGAGACAGATTCGCGTCCCTCGGCCCCGCGGGAGGAGTCGGTCGTGCGGCATCCCGATCACGCCGCGCCAGTTCATCCGGTGATGTTGCTGGGCAGCACGCCGGATCGTCGTGCCGTTACCCCAACAGGGTCTTCGGTGCCCGCAGCTGGCCCTCGCGGGATAAAGGGAGTTTCAGCAGCACGTGATCCCTGGGAGGTGATCGACGCCTTGCAGCGAATCGTGCGTCGCGAATCCCGGAGCGCGCCGACTGGCAGCTCGGATCAAACGGTGGAATGGAGTGATCACGAATCGGTGAGCCAGAATCGTCTGGGACTCGGTCCCGTGGCGGCCGATGTCGACGAGCGGGCCTCCTCCACGGCGTGGCTCGCGAATTCGTTGGCGCCGTTGTCCGCCCCGTCTTCTTCGGAGTCGGTTCGGCCCGAGGGTGCCGACCGGGGGGCGGGATTCTGGTTCCGAATCAATGCCGAGGTGATTCTGTACGGCAGCACCGAGCGCGATGCCGAACTCACCATCGCCGGGCGTCCGGTGGCGCTTCGCGAGGATGGATCGTTTTCGTTCCGGTTTTTGCTGCCCGACGGGCAGTTCGATCTGCCGGTGGTGGCGGTCAATGCGACCGGCACCGATGGACGCTCGGCGGCCGTGACCTTCTCGCGTGCCACGTCCGTGCGGGGGGACGTGGGCGTGCATCCGTCGCCCGCGGGATTGAAGCCGCCCGTGCCCGACGCGATTTGACGGGAGCGCGCCTGGGGAATCAGCCGGGGGATGCCGATTCGGACTCGGCCACGACCGCTCCATGGCGCATGCGCAGCGTGCGCCGGCAGCGGTGAGCCAGGTCGGGATCGTGCGTGATCAGGACCAGTGCGGTTCCCGAAGTGGCATTGAGCTCGAAGATAAGATCGGCGATCGACTCCGCCGTGTCAGTGTCGAGGTTCCCCGTCGGCTCGTCGGCGAAGAGCAGGGGAGGCCGGTTGATGAACGCGCGCGCCACCGCGACCCGCTGCTGTTCCCCACCGCTCAACTGGGACGGGTAGTGGTGCAGGCGGTCCCCGAGTCCGACGCGGCGCAACCATTCCGCCGCGGCCTTGTGGTCGACGTCGCCGCCCCGAAGCTCCTGCGGAAGCAGCACGTTTTCCAGGGCGGTCAGCGTGGTCATCAACTGGAAGTTCTGGAAGATGAACCCGACCGACTCATTGCGGACCCGTGCGAGACCGTCCTCATCGAGCGCATTGAGATCGTGGCCGGCGAGACGAACGTTCCCGCTCGTGGGGCGATCGAGTCCTGCACACAGCCCCAGCAGGGTGGTCTTGCCACTGCCGCTGGGGCCGACGATGGCCAGGGTGTCCCCGCGATCGAGACGAAAGCTCGCCTCGCGGAGCACGGTCAGCGGACCGCCCGCGCCCGGGTAGGTGCGGGTGAGTTGGTCGGCGATGAGGATCGGCTCCCGCTCCGGACCGCCGCCCGGTTGCGGAGGGTTCTGGAAGCCGGCGGGCATTCGGATTTTGGAAGCAGCGACCGCGAGCAGGTCAGCGGGCGGCGATGGAAATCGCCGGCTCGCCGCCGATCGTGCCGCGCAGCGACTCGAGATAGTCGCGGTGCTTCACCTGGTCCAAGCGGACGCGGGCCTCGCTCAGCCGCTGACGCAGTCCAAGCCGCTCCACCTCGTCGGAGTAGCTTTGCTTGGACACAAACTGTTCGAGGTAGCGCACGCGCGCCTGCCAGCGGCGGACGTCCTGGGCCTGCTGCGTCTTGAGGCGTTCCTGATACCAGTCGCTGGTGAGCAGGACCTCGCGGGAGAACAGCGAGCGGATGTCGGGATGATCCAGCCCCTTACCCTCGAACTGTCCGTCGCGCATGATGTGCAGCAGTGCGAACAGGGGAGGGCAGGCCCATTGAATGGAGCCGTCGTTGAAGTAGTGCTGCGCCACCCGGGAATGCGTGGCGACGATGTTGTCCACCGCATCGGCAAACTCGGCCGCATCCTGCAACTCCGGACGGAGCATGGGATCGGTGAGAACGGCGTGCGGGTGATTGAAGATGCGGCCGAAGAACGCATTCACGAACTTGCGCGTGATGCGATAGCCCAAGCGGCTGGCGGCGATGCGGCGGCCGCTGAACTCGTAGTCGGAAATCCGCTCCAGCATGCCATTGCGGATCATCCAGCGGGGATCGCGCTCCTCGGCGCCGAGGCGGCACCA
>CANGMO010000025.1 GCA_947454295.1 Verrucomicrobiota bacterium
CGGTGGCCATGACCACATGTCCCGCCCAGCCTGGATGAACCGCATCCTTGCCGGCGATGGCGTAGCCGGGGCCGAACTGGTTGGTGGCCTTCCATCCCGCAACAAACATCGGCCAGAAGACGTCGGCAAACACCACCCCTTCACGCTGGGCGATGTCGATGTCGATGTTCCGAAGTTCGCAGAGGTTCAGGTTCATTGCCTCGGAGCTCGATTTGCTCCACGGCACCACCGGCCCGACGCATCCGGGAGACCCCAGCACGAAGCGGGCGCCGGCGCCCTTGAACGCGCGGACGATGGCCTCCTGGTTTTCGCGGTACCACTGGCCGTTCTTCGGGTCGTAGGTGGTGTACCGGTGGTCATTCATGCCGTAGCAGGTCGTGGCCAGCGTTGGCTTGAAGTGCAGGCAGTCCTGCACCATGCGATTCTTGAATCCTTCGGCGGTCTCACCGCCCCAGCCGTACTGACGGACGGTCACTCCGAGGTCCGGCCGACATGCGGTCAGGTAGGTCTCGATGACGCGCGAGTACATTTTCTGCTCGGTGATGGAGTCGCCAATGATCGCGAGGCGGTCACCGGGGCGAATGAGCAGCCCGGCGGGCGACGGGGCCTTCACCGGATGAAACGGGGCAAACTTCGGATCGGCCGGCTTGTCTTCCAGGACCTGGGCGAAGGCCGGGCTGACCGCAACCGCGGCAATCAGGGACAGGATCGACGGCGGGGCGAGTCGGAAGGCGTGCATGCGACAACGATGCGGCAGGCCGTCGCTTGGGGTCAAGACGGCGGCGGTCACGCGAGCAGTTCGCGGATCTCATCCCAGGACAGCCCCGCCGTGAACGCTTCTTCACCGGTGAGGGCAGCGTCGATGATCTCGCGCTTGCGCCGCTGCAGATTGAGGATCTTTTCCTCGATGGTGCCGCGGGTGATGAGCTTGTAGCTGGTGACGACGCGTGTCTGGCCGATGCGGTGCGCGCGGTCGGTGGCCTGATCCTCGACGGCCGGATTCCACCACGGATCGAAGTGGATCACGGTGTCGGCCGCGGTGAGGTTGAGGCCCACTCCACCGGCCTTGAGCGATATGAGAAATACCGGGATGGAGGCATCCGACTGGAATCGGGACACCACGGCGCCGCGATCCCGGGTGGAGCCATCGAGCAGGCAGGAGGCAACGCCGCGTGCGGTCAATTCCCGCTCCAGCAGCGCAAGCATGGAGGTGAACTGGCTGAACACGAGCACCCGGTGTCCGCCATCGAGCACTTCGTCGAGCAGTTCTCCGAACAACTGAACCTTGCCTCCGGGTTCAACGGAGGCGCCGGGTTGGGGAGCGTCGTCCGGCCCGGCGAGACTGGAATCTGGCTGGGGTTCTAGCTTGAGCAGCCGGAGATCGCAGCACGCCTGGCGAAGACGAAGAAGGGCGGTGAGCACCAGCATTCGACTCTTCGCCAGTTGCTGCTCCCCGGTGGCTTCCAGTACCTCCTTGCGGGTGTGGGCGAGGAGTTGCTGGTACACCGCGGACTGCGTTTCGGTCAGCTCGCAGTAGGCGATTTGTTCGAGCTTTGGCGGGAGCTCCTTGACCACATCGCGCTTCAGGCGTCGGAGCAGGAATGGACGAATGCGCCGCCCGAGCCGCTGCAGGGCCCCGGCATCCTTGTCGCGGGTGATGGCGAGTTCGTAGCGATCGCGAAAATCGTCCGCCGTGCCGAGGTAGCCCGGCATGAGAAAATCGAAGAGACTCCAGAGGTCGCCCACGGAGTTTTCCAGGGGCGTGCCGGTCAGCACCAGCCGATGCGACGCGTGGAAACTCTTCACGGTCTTCGCGTTTTGCGTGGAGCGGTTCTTGATGTGCTGCGCCTCGTCCAGCACAAGGGTGTCCAGTTCGATGGCGCGATACGCGGCGGCATCACGCCGGGCCAGCGCGTAGCTGGTGAGAATCAGGTCGGCATCGGCAAGTTGCTCCAGGTCGCGCTTCCGCTGCGATCCGTGAACCACCCGCACGCGCAGTTCCGGTGTGAAGCGCTGTGCCTCCGCAGCCCAGTTGAAGACCAGGGAGGTGGGGCAAATGACCAGCGACGGACGTCCGCCGGAAAGCCGGCGTTCCTGGATGGAGCGCAGCAGGGTCAGCACCTGCAGGGTTTTTCCCAGGCCCATTTCGTCGGCGAGAATACCCCCGAATCCGTTGTCCCGAAGGAACTGCATCCAGGCGACACCGTGTTGCTGATAGGGGCGGAGGACGGATTCAAGAGAACCCAGGGCCGGACAGACGAGCGTCGCCTGGCCGGTTTGCTGCCGCACGCGATCCTGCCAGGCGGCCGGAGCGCTGACGGTCAGTCCCTGTTCGCGAAGCGACGACTCCAGGAAACCGGCCTGGGACTGTGACATCCGAAAGCGCTGAACCGGGCCGGCCGACTGATCGGGCGCGCAGTCGAGCAGGACCTCCTGCAATTCCTCGACCGCCCCGGAATCAATCAACGCGAAGCGACCGCTTTTCAGTTTCCGTCCGCCGCCGCGCAGAAGCTGTTGAATGTCGGCGGCGCTGAAGGTGTCGCCGCCGGCGGTGGTGTATTGCACCTCCAGATCAAACCACTGCTCGCCGCTCGGGATGATCTTCAGCTTGGGCTCCACCCGCTCCAGATTCGTGCGGGCGCTGCGATCGAGTCGCTCCTCCAGCGAGCAGGTCCACTCCCGTTCCAGCCGCGGATAGGTCCGGGCAAAGAAGGCGAGCACCCGATCCTGCCCGATCAGCTGCCATCGCCCCTCGGCATTCGGTCCGGAAAACCCGGCCTGACGCAGACGCTGCATGGCGGCCTGTTCGGAGGACAGGTCGCGGGTCGCGTAGCGCTTGGGGTGCTGCGGATCGGGCATCCACGCCGCCTCTCCGGACGAGGTCACGCCAAGGGTCATGATGCGCGGTCCGTAGGCGCACTGGAGGGTGCCGGTCAGCTGGGCAAGTCCGCCGGCCAGACTCAGCAGAATCTTCGGAGCCTGCGGCGAAAACTCGAAGTCCTCGACACGGAAAGAGGCCTCCACGCCGCCGGCAACGAGCCACTTCGGCCACACCGAGGAAAGAAACACGGGCACCTGCTGGCGCGAGATGATGCGTTCCCGGTTGAGGACATCCCGATACTCTCCCGAGAGCGGGAAGGGACGAAACTGAACACCTGCCAGGCACCACAACTGGTCGCCGTCGCCGAACACCAAGGGAGTCGAGGCACCCGGCTTAGCACGAAGCACGATTTCACCGCCTGCCGACAAATCTGCCTTGAGCCCGAGCGGCGCCGGCGTGTCGAGCACCTCAATCGACTGTCCACGGCCGAGCGTCAACCGTGGATGTCCACGCAGTGCCGGCAGCAGCGCGACGAAATCCCGCAGGGTCAGCTGCACCATGCCGGGACTGTCACCACCCAAAACCAATTCCGACGCCTGCAGCAGGCGTTGATCGATGGCGTCAAGAGCGTACGCGCCCCGATTGACGTACTGGGTGAGGGGGGCACGCCCCGACGCGGTGACCCCCTCGAACACCAGCATCACCTTTTCGCGTCTGATCGCGTCGACCAGGTTTGGTGGGAAGAGGACGTGAATGGAAAGCGGAATGCCCTGGGCATCGCGTCGGAGGGCCTGGGGATCGCGATTCGAACTGGGGCGCGGCGGCGGCATGGCTCCCGGTTTGGTGCTGCTGGCTGGACGCACTGCAGAAGCAGGGGCCGGGGCTGGCGACGCCGGTTTGATGTGGTGGAGTCCCACTGCCACCGAATGCGCACAAATGGTGCCGTCTTCGCGCGATTGTCGACAGGTGCAGAGATTCTCGATGTCGAATGCACTTTGAATGGCGAGGCCGGCTCGATAGCTGGTGTCGCCGGCCTGGACCACTCCCTTCAACACCGGGGGCGTCCAGTTCGAGGACAGCACCTTTCCGGCAGCCAGCAGGGCGCGGGCGTGCTGGACTGCCTCCCAGCCGGCAGTCTTCTGGAAAAAAGCGTCGTTGAGTTGAACGTCTCCCATCGGGGGCGGGAGAATAGCGGGGAGCCGTCCCGGCGTGGCAAGTATTCGGAAATGATCCCGTCGCCACCGCTCGGGCCACACCGCGGTCGCCTTTCAGCGAGTCTTGGCCAGCTCGCGTTCGAGAAACGCGTGCCGCTCCCTGAGCTGGCGACGAAGGCTCTCGAGATGCCTGCGGAACCGCTGCAGTTCCTGGTTCGGATCGTTCCGGTTTGCCTCGGCCCGGAAGCGGATCTCGGGCTCCAGGCGACGCTCGAGGTTGGCAATGATGGGGAGAAACACGGCCTCGGTGAACACAGTGGCGTTGACCTGCTGCAGGCGGTTGAGAAAGCGGGTGCGGAATTCCCGGTTGGCTAGCAGCGGTGCGGAAAAGTAGCCCCCGGGCCGCCACCATGGGCTCACCCCCCAGGGCTGCGTCTTCATGGCGAACAGACCGTCTGCCGGATCCTTGTCCCCGGCCATTCCATAGGTCAGGGGCATGGTGTACCAGTCATACTTCCCAGTGTTGTCATCGTTGTCGCCCCAGGTCTTGTCTTCGTCCCAAGGGATGATGGTCCATTTGCCGCCGGGTTTGAGGTCGTGGTGGACGAAGTAGTTGTTGAAATACCCGTCCCAGTTTTGGATGCACTGGCAGGCGGAGTAATAATTGCAGAACTGATCGACATCGATGCGCTCCTGGATCCACTTCCATTGTGCAGTGCCGCGGGTGGATTTCAGTCCCTCGATCAGCTCCATCAGATCCGTGTGGCCATCCTGGAGGCGGGACTTCTTTTCGTTCTGCTCGACCAGACCGCTTCCGTACCACAGCGCCTTGTACACCGCTCCGGAGTCATCGCGTCCCACGCGCCGGAGAAACGATTTGTTGGGCTGCTCCACGATGAGGTGATAGCCGATGGGACGCTGGTCGACCCACAGCCGGACAAAGTCGGTTCGCGGCGATGCCACGCCGGCGCGCTCGAGTACCTCATAGGACAGCGGCTCCGACAGGAGCCAGCGCGGATGGCCCTCGAAGATGACGTTGAGGGTGGTCATTTCCTCGATGGAGGCGTCCTTGAAGAGCCGGATCTTGTAGCCACCGCTCCGTCGGGTGATGCGGAGATGATCGAACACCTGAACCGGTCCGCCATTGGTGGGCATCCATACAAACGCCGCCTTGCCGCGGTTGGGAACGGGGGCGTTGTCCAGGGTCCGAAAATGCGTCTGGCCCATGGCTCCGGAGTCCCCGAGTCGGAGCAATTGCCCGATGGCGACCGCGCCTCGGTTGGTGTTGATGAGCGCAACGGAGGAAAACGAAGCGCGTGGATCCTCGGGATCCGGAGCCCAGCGTTCCGTGGCCCGGCTGCTGACGGCATGAACCCGATAGCGAATCAGTCGGCCGGAGGCAACCGGGGGAATCTCGGCCTCGTAGACGCCATCCTGAGGATCGCCGGAGACGCGACGCAGCGGCACGGTCGTTTCAGGAACCGGTGCCTGGGTTTCGATGACCTGAACCCGCAGTTCTGCGGATTGGATCCCGGCGACGTCCGTCAGGCGGGTGCTGACCTTGAGCGGGCGGCCGGGAATGGCCGCGGCCGACGTGACTTCGTGAATGCCCGGCAGCGGTTGGGGACGTGCCGCGGTGTTTGGCCGGCCAGGCGTCCCGGCCGGCTTCGCGGCGTCGGGAAGGCGGGAAGCCGCCCAACTCGCCGCATCCTCACCAGGGGCCGCCGGGTGGATGCGTTCCAGCGAAGGACCAAATCCGTCCGGCGCCTGAGGCCAGGGGGCGCGATCAAGGAAATGCAGGCCGTCCACCCGCTTTCCTGCGGCATCGACCAGCTCCAGCTTTTCTCCCCCGTGTTTCAGCCGTCCCGTGAAGGTGGCGATCACCTGAAGTCCGGAGCCGTATTGGCGCGTCAGGGCAACGGGATTCCTGGCAACCAGGACCAGTCCGCCCGCGGGGAGGTTGGTGGCGGGAAGTGTCGCCTGGATGCCCTTGCTGAATCGCCATCCCTCCAGATTGACCGGGCCGGGGCCGGAGTTGAGCAGTTCGATGTACTGGAGGTCGTCGCGATCCTCCGGCGGGTGGTACATGACCTCATTGATCACCACGCCCGCCCGAAGTCGAAGTCCGAGCCCACTCACGGCAACCGCCAGGAGTAGACACCGCAGCAAGGGTACGAGACTCATGTCGAAGGATGGGAGTCCCGGGGATCAGGGCAGCTTGGGCGGGGCATTTCGCCACTCGTCCCGGGTTGCCCAGAGATTCACGGGCGACACCGAGCGCCCGTACTTCAGGAAGCGCGCACTGCCGTCGGCAAAGGCGAAGTTGGAACCACCGGACTTCTCGCCGCCGTTGTAGCGGTGCATGTTCTGGTTGATCTCCTCGACGTCGTTGCCGGAGTTGCCCTGGCTGAAGTCCATGTGAACGTGCGGGGACCCCTTTTGCTTTTCGCCAAAGACGATGGTGTCGGACGGCAGCGGAATCGCGGATTCCTTCATGCCGTTGGTCCACTGCCAGTTCATGAACAGTTTGAAATCGTTGGAGCTAAGGCTGCCCTGAAACCAGTCATTGAAGCCGTTGATGATGTAGCTCCGGGCAAGGAGGACTCGGTTGGAGACCGAGAGACCCGGGGGCAGCAGGCTGAATCCGTCCGAGGGGCACTTCAGCACGTTCGGATCCTTGTAGTATGGCAGCAGCTTGGTCATCCAGGCTTCGGGATGCTGGCGACGCGCCGGGAACTGGTCGTCGTGGTCGCTCGCGTACATGGTGAGTGAGAGGCCCAGCTGGCGCTCGTCGCTCAGGCACTTGATCGAGTTGGCCTTGGATTTGGCGTTGGCCAGGGCCGGCAGGAGCATGGCGGCCAGGATTCCGATGATGCCGATCACCACCAGCAGCTCAATCAGCGTGAAAGCGAACAGCGTCTTGTTGGTCCGCGGGGGTGTCATGGAAGTGTTCATACCACTCTGTGGTGCATTTGGGCCCCGGTGTTACAGAAAAACGGCAGCCGTGGGCTCATAACGCGTGAGCCGGGGGGATTTGTTTCAATTATTTGCTCCAAGGTGCCGGTTTGACGTTCCGGCGACGCCGGTGTTCAAACGCCGCTGCGCAGGGACTAGTTGCCGGCGTTCAGGGGCTGGGTTGATCGTAGATAGGCAAACAGATCGCGGAGTTCCTGGTCCTTCAGCCCGGAAAGCAATCCCTCGGGCATCAGGGAACTGCCAATCGGATCCATCCGAAGCATCTCGGTGCGGGGCAGGGGGACCGTTTGTCCGTCGGGCGTCCGGAGCATCACGACCTGCCCGTCGCGATCGGCGATGAACCCGCTCAAGGTCCGGCCATCCCGGGCTTCAACGGTGTACGCTTCGTACCCTTCACGGATCTCCGCGTTCGGGTTGACGATGTTCAGCAGCAGGGTGGCGAGGTCGCTGCGGGGGTAGGCGGTCAGATCGGGCCCGATGTCGGCACCCTTGCCAAACAGGCGGTGGCAGATCGCGCAATGACTGAGGAACAGCTTCTTGCCCGCATAGGGGCTGCCGGTGGTGGCGTCGATGACCCCGGTCAATCGGGTGATTTCACGCTCCAGCTCAGGCCCCCCGGCCGGATGGACGTTGGGCCACAAGGCCTCCACGCGACTTCGGAACCGCCCCTCCGACATCGACTGCAGCTGGCGGACCACCATTGAGGAAACTGCCGCCTTGGGGAAGCGACCCGACTCGGCGGCTTGAAGCAACGCCTCCGCCGCCCCAGGTCGCGCCGTGAGAATGCCAAACGCGGCGGGCTTGAGTGTCTCTGGAAAAGTGGGCAGCAGCGGAAGAATTTCCGCGGCCAGGTCGCCCGACGCATACAATTGCAGGGCTCCGAGGGCTGCGACGCGCAGTTCGGGAATCTTCTCATCCCGGGCCACCGCCAGCAAAACCGGCGTTGCAGCAGGCGTCTGAAGCTCGCCGAAGATTTGGATCAACTGCAAACGACGGTTCTTCGGGGTCGCAGGATTGGTAATGGCCTCAAGCGCCTGCGCCACCGCCTGGGGTCTGCCGCGTCGTGCGGCGAGCAGCAGCGATTCGCCGCCGGCGCGCTCCATGGCGGTCATCAGTGTGTCCGGCAGCCCGGTCAAAGGGCGTCCCTGATATGCCTCCTCAAATCCCTGGGTCAGCCGGGTGGTCTGCGCCAGTCCGGGCGAGCGTTCGAACAGGCGGGCGCAGCGCTGGAGATCCTCGCGACGTCCGCTGCTGGCGAAGCGTCGCATGAGCCGTGACAGCAGATGCTGCTCCACCAGCGGGGCCCGCCACAGTTCGCGATCGGCAAACAGGTCCAGCACTGCATCGGGATCGGTGGCGACCTTGTCTTCGATCGCCCACCAGAGCATGAGCGGTTGACGGGCATCCGTGGCGTCGGCGTCGCGGGTCAGAAGACTGCGCACCACCGAAAGCCCCGGGCCGGCGGGCAGGCGGCGCGCGGTGGCGGCCAGCTGATTTCGCACCTCCACATTGGGTTCGCTCATTGCGAGACGCTCCAGCGCCTGGGCGATCGCCGGCGCAACGGTTCGCTCATCACCGAGCAGACGAATGCCCCACGCGCGGATCTGGGGATTGGCATGGGCCAGCGCGTGGACGGCCGCCGCGTCGTTCCAGTTGCCCAACCGATATAGCGCCCAGAACGCCTCCAGCGAACCCGATTGATCCAGCAACGCGTTCAGTTTTGGAACGACGGATACGTCCCCGCTTTCTGCCAGGCGTTGGAGAGCCTGCTGGCGCAGCGTTCGATTGGAGCCGGCCAGGAGTTCGACCAACTCGCTGGTCGAATGGGTGGTCAGATTCGGGCCGCGTCGGACAGCGGCGGCGCGGGCACGAAGGCGATAGACGCGTCCGTTGGAGACATCGAGCTGGCCCTCGTGATTGCGATAGTGATTCACCTGCCGGTCGTACCAGTCGGCGACGTAGAGGGCACCGTCCGGCCCCAGCTTGATGTCGACCGGGCGGAACCAGCGATCGTCGGAGGTCACTGCATAGCCCACGTCGCGGGTCCGAAATGAGGCACCTTCAGGTGTCAGCTCACTCATGACGACCCGCCCCTGAAGTGGCTCGACCCCGAACAGCCGACCTTGATACCGGGGTCCGAGGGCGCCGCTGTCGTCGATGAGAAAGGTGTGGGTGAAGCGATCAACGTCCGGATGCGGCATCGCGGGGAAGTAGCCAAAGGCGTAGGGATTCGAGAGAGGACCGTGCTTGTCGAATCCCTTCTGGAGATACGCTCCCTGTTGATAATGAAATCCGCGGGTGTTGCCGCCGTTGTGGCCGCTGAAGATCCGTCCCGCGGAGTCGAGCTCGAGTCCAAAGGCATTGCCGCCACCTTCGCTGAACACCTCGTAGATGCGCCTGCCGGGATGGTAGCGCCAGATGTTCTGCCCCTGGGAATAGACCGGCTTGGGATGGAGCGGTTTTCCATCAGCGCCGTGGACAAGGATGTTTCCGGTCACCGTGGATCCCTGGCACCCGTAAAGCCACCCATCCGGTCCCCAACGCAGCGAGTTGGCGACCGAATGGGTGTCCTCCAGGCCGAATCCCGACAGCAACACCTCGGGATCGCCGTCCGGAACGTCGTCGTGATTGCGATCCGGATAGAACAGCAGGTAGGGCGGATTCAGCACGTACACGCCGGCCTCCGAAAATGCCACGCTCGTGGCGATGCTGAGGCCGTCCACAAAGGTCGTGTGCTTGTCATAGACTCCGTTGCCCTGGGTGTCCTCGTGGATGGTGATCCGGTCGGCCCCTTTGAAGTGCCGCGGCGGTGGCGGCGGCACCTTGTCGTACACAGCCCGCCAAAAGTTGTCGCGGCTGACCATCTTCAACCCGGCTGGATGAGGATACTGGCGGTACTCCACCACCCACAGGCGCTGCCGGGAGTCGAAGGTGAGAAATACCGGCTGGGTGACGGTGGGTTCGGCGAGAACCTGTTCGAACACCAGGTCGTCCGGCGTGTGAAACGAGGTTGCGGCGCGCGCCGGGGTCCACGGCTCCAGCTGCGGCGTGGCGTCGGCCCGGTTCTTGGCGGGAACTGGGGCGTTGGTGGGGGGTGTTGCGGGGATGGCGGCGGCCGTTTTGCGCGCGGGCGGGGGCGGGACGATGTCCCCCACGGCCCAAAGAATCCCGTTTAACAGCAGCCGTCGGAACTCGACGTTCTTGAAATCCTCCGGACTCCCCAGCGAGGTGTAGAACACGCGGCGGTTTTCGGCGGTATTCACCCAGGCCACCGGCTCCGCCTCCGAGGTCCCGTCTTCCGTTTGCCCGCGCAACAGTGGCGTGACGGTGTTCTTCAACTTTCGGCTGCGGTAGAGGTGCGACGGCGAGGCAAAGCTGGCGCTCAGCCCATTGAGGATGGGGTGTCCGGCGGTTTCGGTGATCTGTTTCACCACGGTCGACTTGCCGGGACCGGTTCCGTAGTGATCCTGGTAGTCGGCCCCAAAGACATCCTCGTCGAAGCTGGGCCAGACGCGCTCTGGAGCGGCGGTCTGGTTGCGAAGTTCGAAGGCGTGGATTGCGGTGCGGATGCCTGCCACTGGCATGCCGGCGGCGACGTGGGCTCGGATGGTGGCCATCATGGGTGCCGGGGGAGGACGTCGGCGCACGCTGAAAACGAGGAGGTCCGCCTTCGGAATGACCTCCCAGTTGCTGAATTCCCCGTCGCCCTCGCGGTTGGAGGCGGTGACGTAGCTGATCTTGTAGCCGCGCCAGGCGAGGTCCCGGGCGGCGAATTCGGGAAGGGTCTCCCAGGTGCGGTATTCGTTTTCGCCGATGACAAACACGACGTGCTTGGGCTGGTCGGCCCGAAAACGGAACGGTTCTCCGCCAAGAAAGTCGACGCTGGTGATGCTGGGGCACCAGTAGGATTCGATGTGTTCCGCCACCAGTTCCGTGCCGCGGAAATGCGAGACCCAGGGCGATTTCCGGTGGTTGTACATGCTGTCGGTCATGTCGCGCATGAGCACGACGTTCTGTCCCTGGGTGACCATCTGGCGGATCGAGAACGGTCGACCCAGGACACACATGTTGATGTGCACGCCGAGGACGATCACGTTCGTGATGCCACGCTGCCGCATGAGATAGTAGGCCTCGGTGGAGTCGGTGATGGCGTCCCCGTCCCGGATTTCGATTCCAGGATGCTGACGGCTCCACGCCTTGTAGCTCGCGCAATCGGGACAGCCGTCGCAACCGCCATCGGAATCGTCAATGGGCAGCGGGGGTTCCATGCCCCCGCTGAGCGAGCACCAGCCCTTCAGCGGAATGGCGGTCTCCACCTTGGGGGCAGCCTGGGCAAGCTTCCGGCCCGGGTGGTCCTTGTAGAAGTCCATGGTGTCACTCGGGCAGTGCAGAATCAACATGCCGCGGGCGCGGGCGGCGGCGATGACCTGGTTCATCCGGGGAACCATCTCGGCAACGCGCTCCGTGGCGTCCGGGCAGTGGTGCTTGTCCCACATGTCGCAGATCACCACCGCGGTGCGCGTGGCCTCCCAGGTCAGTGTGCGGGGCAGGGGTTCGAACTGGTTGGTGTCGGCGGTGGATCGTACGCGCACCTGCCCGTGGAGCGTGATGGATTCGGATCGCGCCGGCAGGGAGTTGACCAGTAGGGGCAGGAGCATCCAGCCCAGAACGCGGGCGAGCCGTCCGACAAGGGAGCAGGGCTTCATGGGGGCCAACGATGCCCCGAATCCGCCGCGAATCCCAAGCGAAGTCTTAGGCCATGGGATGGCCTGCCGTCGCCTGTTGACGAAGGCGGTGCCAGGTGCCTGGCCCTCCTGCGCACGGACAGCCTGCGCGATGAAACATGGCGGACTGGCGTCTCCCGACGGTGATCTCGGTGTAACTTACCGTGCCGGCATCGGCACGGTGCACGCAGTGCGAAAAGGCGCCTCGTTCCGGTTTGTGGGAGGCGTGGAGCAGGCGCAGCCACTCCAACCGTCCCACGCTGGGTTCCTGGCACCATCGATCGAATTCCCCGCTCCGAATCCGGACCGCCTCCGCCTCGTTGAGTCCTGAGGAAATCCACTGCCGGGGACTCCACGGGTGGAGTGCCTCAACGAGAGTATGGCCGTCCCACCGCCACTCCTTGACCAGCGCGATACGGGGAAAGAATCCCGCCACTCGAAAGGGGCGCAGCCCGGTTTGGCAGAGTCGTTCCAGAGCGTCGCAGGTTCCGTCCGCGGTGCACTGCGACAGGAGAAGCGGTACCACGTGACCTCGGGAGGAGTGCGGGGGTGTCGGGGGGGCGGGACAGGAATACCAATTCACCAAGGCAAACGCGGTGCCGTCCTCCCGAACCCCAATCCACGTGCCGCCGCCCGTCTCGCTCGGGAAGAGAAGCCGGTGCC
>CANGMO010000026.1 GCA_947454295.1 Verrucomicrobiota bacterium
CCCATTGGTGTGGTGGTAATCATCTATGAGTCTCGCCCCAACGTGACGGCGGACGCCGCCAGTCTTTGCTTCAAGACGGGTAACGCCACGATTCTCCGCGGCGGGAAGGAGGCGCTGAATTCGAATCGACTCATCGCCGACATCCTCGTCGAAGCCGGCCGGAAGGCGCTGGGCGACCGGTTTCCGGCGCACGCCATTCAGGTGGTGCCGATTGCCGATCGCGAGGCCATCCCGGCGCTGCTCTCGCTGACTCGTTATGTGGATCTTTGCATGCCCCGTGGTGGTGAGGGACTGATTCGAGCGGTGTCCGAGTGCTCGAAGGTTCCGGTGATCAAACATTTCAAGGGTGTGTGTCACGTGTTTGTCGACCGCGATGCCGACTTGGCCATGGCCGAGGAGATCGTCTTCAATGCCAAGTGCCATCGCCCCTCAACCTGCAACGCGGCGGAGACCCTGTTGGTAGACCGTTCCGTGGCGGCGACCTTCGTGCCGAAGGTCGCGGCGCGTCTGCTCACCAAGCGGGTCGAGTTCCATGCCGATGCGGAGTCTCTGGCGTTGATTCAGCAGGGAGCGGCCGGGGCTTCGGTGGTTGCCCGGGTGGCCACCGATGCGGATTTCGACACCGAGTACAACGACTACATGATCACCGTGCGGATCGTGGATGGAGTGGGGCCGGCGATGGAGCACATCGCGCAACACGGCTCCGCCCACAGCGATGCCATTGTCACGGCGAATGAGTCCACCGCACGGCGGTTTCTTTCCGAGGTGGATTCCGCGGCCGTGTACTGGAACGCGTCCACGCGGTTCACGGATGGTGGCGAGTTCGGACTGGGGGCTGAGATCGGCATCAGCACGGACAAGCTCCACGCGCGTGGGCCGATGGGGCTCGAGGAGTTGTGCAGCCACAAGTGGATCGGCGTCGGCACCGGGCAGGTTCGCGGTTGAGCTGACGCGCCATCCGTAGCCGCCGACGGAAGGAGGCGGATGGCACGCGGCCCAACGCTCCGGGTCGCCCCAGTCGCCTCGCGCCCTCGAGATCGGGGCGGGGCGGACCTCCAGATGAGCCGGGTGCGCGGACGCGTTCCGCTTTGACCCGCAGCGTTGCCACCCGCTGTCTACGCACCCGCTTCGGCAGGAGCCTCGCGCCACCATGGGAGTGCGCGACGGATTTTGGAGCGTGCAGGCGCGATCCGCCGCGTTCAGGATGCCGCCTTCCGCGACTGGCGCTTCGTGAGATCACGCACGACCTGGAAATCCGGGGATGCGTCAGCCGCGCTTTGATCCCGTGAAGGCGCTTCAACTCGAAAAACCGCAATCGTTCCGCTTCATCGACATTCCCACCCCGGGATCACCGGGTCCCGGGGATGCCTTGGTTCGCATCCGTCGTGTCGGCATTTGCGGCACGGACTACAGCGGGTTCCTCGGCAAGATGCCCTTTTTCAGCTACCCGCGCATTCCCGGTCATGAGCTGGGTGTCGAGGTGCTGGAGATCGGTGAGGGCGTGACGAACCTGAAGGTGGGCGACCGGTGTTCGGTGGAACCGTACATCAACTGCCAGAAGTGCTCCTCCTGCCGTCGTGGATTCACCAATTGCTGCGAGAGTCATCGCACGCTCGGCGTGATGATGGATGGCGGGCTTTGCGAGCGGATGATTCTGCCGGCCCGCAAGCTGCATCCCGCCAATCGCCTCTCCGCCGATCAGGCGGCGCTCGTGGAGACGCTGGCGATCGGCTGTCATGCGGTGAACCGCAGCCTGCTGAAGGCCGGCGAGATTGCCCTCGTCATCGGAGCCGGCCCCATCGGTCTCTCGGCCATCGAATTCACCAAGGTGGCGGGTGCCCGCACCGTGGTGATGGACATGAACGAGCAGCGTCTCGCGTTCGTGCGCGAGCGTATGGGGGTTCCCGACACGATTCTCTCACGCGGCGATGGCACCGAGCTGGAGCAGCTCGACGCCCTCACCGGAGGCGAACGCGCTCATGTGGTGATCGATGCCACCGGGTCGAACAAGTCGATGAGTGGCGCACTGAACTACTGCGCCTACGCCGGACGCCTGGTGTATGTCGGCATCACCCAGGCCGAATTGTCCTTCCTGCACGCCCCGGTCATGCACCGGCGCGAGCTGACCATCATGGCCAGCCGCAATGCCCTCACACCGGATTTTCCGCGCATTATTTCGCTGATCGAATCCGGGCAGATCAACACCGGTCCCTGGATCACGCATCACGCCGCATTCGACGGCATCATCGACGCCTTCCCCGCCTGGCTGAAGCCCGAGTCCGGGGTGATCAAGGCCGTGGTGTCTCTGGACTGATTCTCATTAACGCCGCAATCCGATGACCACGCCTTCCTCTCGTCCCGGCCTCCGGTCCGCCTTCACGCTGATCGAGCTGCTGGTGGTCATTGCCATTATCGCCATTCTCGCAGGCATGCTGCTGCCGGCCCTGAGCCGCGCGAAATCCAAGGCGCAGGGCGCGCTGTGTCTGGGCAACCTGAAGCAGCTCCATCTCGCCTGGCAGGTGTACGGGGATGATCATCAAGGCCGGCTGGTGTCGAATCACGGCGTGGGAGAGACTCGTGCGCGCCGGCAGAACTGGGTCAATCACGTGATGAACTGGGAGGACTCGGAGGAGAACACCAACACGGTATACCTCACCGAGGCCAAGCTGGGCTCCTACGTCGGGCGCTCCGTGCCGGTGTTCAAATGCCCGTCGGATCAGTCCCGATCCCTGGTGGGGCCGCGGACGCGAAGCTTCTCGATGAATTCCCTGGTTGGGGATCCCGGCGAATTGACCAACAAGTTCAATCCGTCGTTTGTTCAGTGCTTTAAAGAATCGGACCTGTCCACCCCGTCGGGGTTGTTCGTTTTCCTCGACGAGCACCCGGACACCATCAATGACGGATTCTTCATGAACCGCCTGGAAGAGGCGCCCAAGTGGGGGAACCTGCCGGCGAGCTACCACAACGGGGCGGGCAATCTGACCTTTGCGGACGGGCATACGGAGACTCATCGCTGGGTGGTCACCACCGGCGCCGGGGCAACGCCGCGTCCCAACGTGAAGGGAGGGGCGGGGGGAATCTTCGCCGCCGATCCCACTACCGACTGGGACTGGCTTCGCGATCATTCGGGCGTTCGCCGGTCGCAGCCCTGACTTGCCCGGCGGGGTGGGAATCCGCTACCCAGCGGCATGCGTCTCGACTCCCACCAGCACTTCTGGAAGTACTCCGCCGCCGACTATCCCTGGATTCCCGCGGGTTCCGCCCTCCAGCGTGACTGGCTGCCGGCCGATCTCGACGCCTTGCAGGCCCCCCTCGCGTTCGACGGATCGATCGCAGTGCAGGCGCATCAATCGGTGGCGGAAGCTCGCTGGCTGCTGGAACTCGCCGCGGCAAATCCCCGCATCCGCGGCGTGGTGGGCTGGGTGGATCTGCGCTCGGATGGGGTGGCCGAGTCCCTCGCCGAACTGGCGGCCAATCCGCGGTTTGTGGGCGTGCGTCATGTGGTTCAGGACGAACCCGACGATCAGTTCCTGATTCGCCCGGAATTCGTCCGGGGCATATCCCAGCTGCGGCAGTTCGGCCTCACCTACGATCTGCTCATCTTTCCCAAGCAACTTCCGGCGGCCATCCAGCTGGTGCGTCAGTTTCCTGATCAGCCCTTCGTCTTGGATCACATCGCCAAGCCCTTGATCAAGGCCGGCACGCTTTCCCCGTGGCGCGAGCAGATTCACGAACTCGCCGCATTCCCGAACGTCCTGTGCAAGGTGTCGGGCATGGTGACCGAGGCCGATCACCGAATGTGGAAGCCGGAGGATTTCGTTCCCTACCTCGAAGTGGTGTTCGAAGCCTTCGGGGTCGAACGCCTGATGTTCGGATCCGACTGGCCGGTGTGTCTCCTGGCGGCCGGATATGAGCAGGTGTTTTCGCTGGTTCGCGATTTTGCCCTCAAGTCGGCTCCGGATGCCCGGGCGCAAGCGGCGCTCTTTGGTGCCAACGCGGCGCGTTTCTACCTCCAGCGGTCCACGGGGGGACGGTGAACTGGAATCCGGCGGTTGGAGCGCGACCCCGTCGCCTCCCGCAGCGGTTTGGTTTCCCGCGTTCCGGTCCGATGAAGGCTGAAGAAACAAAAATCCCCTCCCGGCATACCGGGAAGGGGATTCGCACACGACTCCAGGCGGACGGGCCGCCCGAGTTCAGAATCGGACGGCGAGACTGGCGGTCACGACATAGTCCGCGAACGCGGCGTCACCGTGAACGTCCTTGCCGGAAACGGCAGAAGCCGCCTGGTCGGCGAGGCTGCGCTCACGATTGCGATAGGTGGCGAACGGCACCGCGAAGTTGAAGGTGTACCGGCCCTTCATGATCTGGATGCCGGGCTCGATGGCCACGGCGAGGCCGGGGCGGCGGAACCCGTCGCTGCTGCCGATCAAATCTTCCACGGGCACGCCTTCGATGCGCCCGGCCAGGCTGACCGACAATCCCCAGGAGGGAACCACTGTGTAGGCGATGCCACCGCGGGCGAAGTACTGGTCGGGCACCGACATGAAGTGCTCGTAGTACGAAGCCGCACTCGGGGTGGCGGTGACCTTGCCCGGCGTGAGCGAATTGTTGTCGCGCCAGGTCATCACGCCGTTCTGATTTTCGGGATTGAAGAGGTACGACATCTGAAGGAACGCCTCGGTGCGCGGGAGGATTTCACGGTAGGCATTCAACTCGATGGCAAACCCCCAACCGCCGTCACCGGGCTGGATCGATTGATCGACCGGATGGGACACCGGGCCGTTGGCGGTGAGGAAGGTGTCGCTGACGCTCTTGTCGCCGGTCGGCGCCTTGAGGCCGAGTCCGACCTGGATGTTGCCCTTGAGGCCGGGCTTCGCGGGATCCCACAGCCAGGCATAGCCGGTCAGGCGCGCGTCACCGATGCCGGTCGCATGCGTGTAGTACCGGATGCTGTTGTAGTTCGTCGGCGCCAGAGACGAGCGGTCGGAGGTGACGAACGGCAGCGTCAGAGCCGCGCTGTAGCGCGGGGTAAAGGAGTACTGGATCGCCGCATCGACGAAGCTGGAGTGATTGATGACCTGGTTGCCGCGGTCCTGACGGACGGTCTGTTCGACATCGCCGACGTAGTGGCGATGGGAGTGGAGCCAGCGATAGGCGATTGACGCGATCCAGTCGCCGGCGGCCAGGTTGGAATCCTCCGGATGCGAGCTGTCGCCAGGATGCACCATGCACATGCTGGATCCACGAACCGCGACACAACCCTGCGCGAGGGCGGTCGACTGGCTCTGGGACAGGGCGGCGACGACGGTGAGGACGCTTGCGGCGCCCCCGATGGATAGGGGAGTGCGGATCAGGTTCTTCATGGGGTCGGGATGGAAATACCCCAAACCTGAATGAGGCCGCGTTGTTGCTGGGATTAGATGCTGAAATTCCGGGGCGAGCCGCGGGTTTTCAGGGGAGAATGCGCTCAGATGGCGTTCTTGGAACGCGACCGGACGGCAAGCTGGTAGCGGCCGCGACGGCGGGAAACCTCCACCCGGGCATCAAAAACCCGACTGAGATGGGCTGACGTGAGCGTGGATTGAACCGGGCCGGCGGCAATGACGCGGCCCTCGCGGAGCAGCAGGGCGTCGGTGAAGCAGGGGGTGATTTCCTCCACGTGATGCGTGATGAGCAGCATGGACGGCGCCCCCGATTGCCGCGAGAGGCGTCCGAGAAACTGCAGGAAATGCTCGCGCGCCACCGGATCCAAGCCGGCACAGGGCTCGTCGAGAATCAGCAGCCGGGGACGGCTCATCAGAGCCCGAGCGATGAGAATCCGCTGGCGTTCGCCCTGGCTCAGCACCGCCCAGGGACGGTCCGCGAGATACTCGGCCTCCACCCGCTTGAGCAGGACCCGCGCGGCGCGTTGCTCGGCCGGGGACGGATCACCCCAGTAGTCAATCATCGCGTGCCGACCGCTCGCCACCGTGTATAGCGCCGGCTCGGAGTCGGCCATGAGTTGGCGAACCGACGAGCTGACGATTCCAATGCGAGTGCGCAAGGCCCGCCAATCGCTTTCGCCGTAGCGCTTCCCGAGCAGATCGATTTCGCCGCGGGTGGGCATCAGGTACCCGGTGACGGCGGCGATCAGGGACGTCTTGCCGGACCCGTTCGCGCCGAGCACGGCCCAATGACGACCACGCCGGACCGTCCAGTGGATGCCGTCGAGAATGGTGACGCCGTCACGGAGGAGGGAGAGATCCGTGACCTGAAGAATGGGAGCACTCACCGCTTGGCAAAAATCCGACTGGCTTCGTCGAGGGTTTCCTTCGATCCGATGTCGTACCAGATTCCCGGCACCGGCCACGCGTGCACCGGCACGCGCGGGCAGAGCCATTGCATCAGGCGGCCCGGCTGGTCCGTGTTGTTGCCCTCGGCCACGTACTGGCGGATGAGGGGCAGGGTGGCCCGGGGGTAGTAGTAAAGCGCGATGCCCACCAGCGTGGTCTCAGGTTTTTCCGGCTTTTCGGTGAACGAAAGAATGCGGCCGGTGCGATCAAGGTCGACCACGCCGTATTTCTTCGCGAGATCGAGCGAGCCGGTGTCGTAGATCGCCAGCACCGGGCCGGTCTGCTTCCGGCAGAATTCTCCAAACGGCGCGAGCGACTGGCTGAAGAGATTGTCGCCGGCGACCACGATGAGATCGTCGTCAATCTGCTCGCGTTCGAGAACCAGGTGGAGATCACCGATGGCCCCCAGCTTGTCCTCGTCGGTGGTGGAACCGTCGTTGACGATGGTGAAATTCAGCGGCGTTTTGGCGGCCTGGTAGTGCGCTGACCAGCGTTCAAAGTGCCCGGAGAACTTCGCGTTCGTCACCAAGTACACGCGGTCGATACCGGGAATGGGTGCCAGATTGTCGAGAACGTACTCGATCATGGGACGACCGGCGACCGGCAGCAGCGGCTTGGGCTGCGTCAGGGTGAGCGGATGAAGCCGGGTGGCGTAGCCGGCGGCGAGAACGAGCACTTTCATGGTCTGAGGCTCAACAGGAGAAACCGCGATGATTCCCAGGCTACGGGACAATTTCAATCATGCTGATTTCCGGGGAATCAACTCGCCGCATCGAACAACTCGGGCGCGATGGATCGCGCGAATTCCTGCGACAGCTTTTGGATTTCATCCGCGCTGGCCATTTTCAGGGCCCGCTCAGCCAGCTCACGGGCTTCAGAGGTGCGCATGCGTCGGAGCAGGAACTTGGCGGCGGGAATGACGGCCGGGGTGGCGCTGAGCTCATCCACGCCGAGGCCGACCAGCAGGGGCAGGGCCGCCGGATCGCCGGCCATTTCCCCGCAGACACCCACCCACGCGCCCCGCTCACGGGCGGCGGCCACGGTCATCTGAATCAAGCGAAGCACCGCGGGATGGGTGGGCGCATGAAGATGCGCGACGCGCTCGTTCATGCGGTCCACCGCCAGCGTGTATTGCGTGAGGTCGTTGGTGCCCAGGCTGAAAAACTGGACGTGAGGCGCGAGGGCTCCGGCGATCAGCGCGGCGGACGGGATCTCGATCATGGCCCCGACTTCCATCGTGGGATCGAACGCAATTCCCTCGGCGCGCAGTTCGTTGCGACAGGATTCCAGCAGCCGATTGGCGGCCAGAAGTTCCTCGACGGAGGAAATCATCGGATACATCAGCTTGGCGCAGCCATGGGCGCTGGCGCGCAGGATGGCCCGGAGCTGGGTCCTGAAGAGGTCGGGTCGTGAAAGGCTGATGCGAATGGCGCGCCACCCCAGGAAGGGATTGGCGTCGACCGGCAGTCCTGGGAACGCCTTGTCGCCCCCGAGGTCCAGGGTGCGAATCACCACCGGCGCGGGCGCACAGGCGGTGACCACCGTGCGATACGCTTGGTACTGCTGTTCCTCGTCCGGGGCCTCGGCGTGGTTGAGCCAGAGAAACTCGGTGCGAAACAGGCCGACGCCTTCCGAACCCGAAGCGCGCACTGCGGCGACGTCCGCCGGTTCCTCGATGTTCGAGGCCAGGATGAGTCGGGTGCCGTCAAGGGTGACCGCCGCCTGATCGCGCAGGTCCGCCAGTCGTTGCTCCAGGGCCGCGTGGCGTTCGCGAATCTGTCCGTACTGGAAGAGGGTGGCATCCGTCGGATGAACGACCAGCACGCCGCCATGCCCGTCGACCAGCGCGTAGTCCCCGGTCTGAACACGTCGGCTGGCATCGCCAAGTCCGGCCACGGCGGGGATGCGCAGCTTGCGCGCCATGATGGCGGTATGGCTGGTCTTGCCGCCTACGTCGGTGGCGAAACCGAGGACCTTCGTCCGGTCGATCATCGCGGTCATGCTTGGCGTGATGTCGTGGGCGACCACCACCACCGGCTCGCGCAGCCGCGACAGCTCACTCTCGCTGGAAAGTCCCAGCAGCTGGTTCAGCACCCGGCTGGAAACATCGCGCAGATCGGCCGCGCGTTCGCGAAGATACTCGTCCTCCGCCGCATCAAGGGCACTCGCGTAGCGGTTCACCACCTGGTGGAACGCGAACTCGGCATTTCGATGCTGATCGCGGATCAGCGCCTTAACCTGACTCAGCAGGGCCACATCCTCGAGAACGAGGAGATGCGCCTCAAAGATGCCCGCCTCCTGCGCACCCATGGCGGCCGTGACGCGTCGTTGAACTTCCTGGATCTGATGCCGGGTGGCGACGAGGGCTGCCTGGAACCGTTCCAGCTCCGCCTCGGTCTGGCTTTCGTCAAGCGTATGCTGCGGAATCTCCGGGGCACCCTGGCTGATTCGCAGGACACGGGCATGGGCCACACCGCCCGCGAGCGCGATGCCGCGGAAAGTGCGTTCCCCGGCTGGCTCTCGTTCCTGCATGATCAAGGTTTACGAAAGGGAATCCGGGATGGAAATGGGTTTTTCCACAACTCCCGCGGAATTCACGCCGCGACCGCGTTGGGAAGGCGGAGGAAATTCGACAGAAGCTGGCGGCCGTTCTCGGTGAGAATGCTCTCGGGATGAAACTGCACGCCCCAGATGGGCAGGGTGCGATGCCGAAGGCCCATGATCTCCTCCTCGGCAGTCCAGGCGGTGATTTCCAGGCACTCAGGAATCGATTCGCGACGCGCCACCAGTGAGTGATAACGGGTGGCGTTGAACGGATTCGGCATCCCGGCGAAGAGGTCCGCGCCGTTGTGGAAGATCGGGGAGGTCTTCCCGTGCATCATCCGGTGGTTCACCACGACATCCGCGCCGAAGGTGTGGGCGATGCATTGATGTCCCAGGCAGACGCCAAGGATCGGCACCCGGCGCTCGGAGAACGCCCGGAGCAGCTCGTTGGAGAGACCGGCCTCACGGGGCGAGCAGGGGCCCGGCGAGATCAGCACTCGCTCGGGAGCGAGCGCCAGCGCCGCCTCGACCGAAATCTGGTCGTTGCGGTGCACCTGAAGTTCGACCCCCATTTCACCCAGGTATTGGACCAGGTTGAAGGTGAACGAATCGTAGTTGTCGATGACCAGCAGCATCCGGCCCGCACCTTAGCCCGGGACAGGGCGCCGGGGAAGTCCCGTCGTGGCAGGGTTCAATTCCTGCGGATTCCGCCTTCCTTCCCTGCGGGGTCCCCCGTATCAAAGGCGCACCATGCCTCCCCGCTTTTTCGGTCCCGAGCGACGCTGGATTGTCACCCTCGGTCTGCTGCTGTTGACTGCGGTTCCCATGTCGCGTGCCGCCACCCCGGTTTGGACCCTCAATCTGCGCTCCCGCGTGGCCGGGACTGATGGCCGGGTCGAGGCCGCGAAGCCCTCGGAAAAGCGCGTCACCTGGGATCCTCGCCGCACCGCGGTGATCGTGGTCGACATGTGGGATGACCACTGGTGCAAGGGCGCCGCCCGGCGGGTGGTTGAGCTGTCGGGTCCCATGAATGAATTCCTCCGCAAGGCCCGGGCCGACGGGGCGTTCATCATCCACGCTCCAAGTAGCGTCACGCGGTTCTACGAGGATACCCCCCAGCGCCGCGCCGCCCGGACCGCACCGTTTGCCATGGCTCCCGTGCCGCTCTCCACCGCCGACCGATGGGGAACCAAATGGTGCTGGCCGGACCCGGTGCGCGAGCGCGACCTGCCCATCGATGATTCAGACATGGGCTGCGACTGCGCCACCAAGTGCACCATCCGGGATGCCTGGACCCGGGAGATCTCGACCCTGCAAATCGATCCCCTAGACGCCATCACCGATGACGGACAGGAGGCGTTCAACCTTCTCCAGTCGCACCACCTCGACAATGTCATCCTCCTGGGAGTGCATTTGAACATGTGTGTTCTCGGTCGGCCCGTTGGCATCCGACAGATGGTGAAGGTAGGCAAGAATGTGGCGCTGATGCGCGACCTGACCGACACCATGTACAACCATGAGCGGCGTCCGCAGGTGAATCATTTCCGCGGCACGGACTTGGTGGTGGCCCATGTGGAGTCGTTCTGGTGCCCGTCGTTTGTTAGCACCGACATCACGGGCAAGCCGGCATTCCGCTTCAGCGGGGACACCGGTTCCACCGCCACCCCCTGATTCCGGCCCGTCGATGCCCGCTGCGGAGCCACTGCGTTCGACCCGAGCCTGGGGCCTGCTTCGGCGGTACTCAGTCTGGCTGCCATCCATGCCTGGATTGCTGCTGGTGTTTGGCCTGGTTGCGCTGGTGGGCGGAATCGTGGTTCGCAATCAATGCGTCTTTCTTTCGGTGAACGAACGCGTGGGTGCCGAATTGCTGGTTCTCGAAGGCTGGGTTCCCGATCATGTGGTGCGAGCGGCCATGGAGGAATTCAACCGGGGGGGGTATCGGCGGATCCTGGTTACCGGTGGCGGCATCGACCGCGGGGAGCCGTTGAGCGAGTTCAAGACCTTCGGCGAACTCGGGCGGGCCACATTGACCCGGCTGGGATTCCCGCCGGACAAGGTCTCCGCGGTGGTGGGGCCAGCGGTCGATCGCGACCGCACCTTCAATTCCGCACTGCAGCTGCGCGCGCGGCTGCAGCGTGAAGGCGCGCTTCCTGATCGCATCCAGATCATCAGCACGGGGCCGCACGGGCGCCGCACGCGGCTCCTGTTCGAGGCCGCGTTCGGTTCGGAAACCCGCATGGGCATTCTCTCGGTACCCGATCCCCGCTACCCGGAACGGCGGTGGTGGATCAACAGCGTCGGCTTTCGCGACGTGGTGGCCGAATCCATCGCGTACCTCTACGCACGATTTGTTTTTCATGCATCACCGGTGGTGGATTCTCCCGCGGATTCCGGCCGGTCTGCGATTTCCCCTGTCCTGAACTGACTGTGGGATTGACAGTCCGGCGGGTGGAGGCGGACGCTGGTGTCGATGAACCCCGCAAATTCACAGCTGATCACGTCCCGTCGTGATTTTATCAAGACGACGGGAAGCATTACGGCCGCCTCAGCGCTGGTCGGAGTCACCCTTCCCCGAGTCAACGCCGCCAGCGACGACACCATCCAGGTGGCGCTCGTCGGTTGCGGTGGCCGCGGCACGGGCGCTGCCTCCAATGCGCTCTCGGTCAAGAACGGACCGACCAAGCTGGTCGCCATGGCTGATGTGTTCCCGGACCGCCTCAAGGGCAGCCTCGAGGGCCTCACCGGCCCGCACGCTGCGCGCATGGACGTGCCGGCAGACCGCCAGTTCATCGGGTTCGATGCCTACAAGAAGGCGATGGACGCCCTGCGTCCCGGTGACGTGGTGATCCTCGCGACGCCCCCCGCCTTCCGCTGGGTGCATTTCACCTACGCGATTGAGAAGGGGCTGAATGTTTTCATGGAGAAGCCGGTGACCGTCGATGGTCCGACCAGCCGACGCATGTTCGACCTCGCTGAGAAGGCGAAGGCCAAGAACCTGAAGGTCGGCGTCGGCCTGATGTGCCGTCACTGCAAGACCCGTCAGGAGTTGCACAAGCGTATTCAGGACGGCGAAATTGGTGACATCATCACCCTCCGCGCCTACCGCATGCACGGCCCGGTCGGCAGCGCATTCACCCAGCCGCGTCCGGAAGGTCAGAACGAGCTGGAATGGCAGATCCGCCGGTTCCACTCCTTCCTCTGGGCGAGCGGTGGCTGCTTCAGCGACTTCTACATCCACAACATCGACGAATGCTGCTGGATGAAAAACGCCTGGCCGGTCAAGGCGCAGGCGAGCGGCGGCCGTCATTATCGCGGCAGTGCCATCGACCAGAACTTCGACAACTACTCTGTCGAGTACACCTTCGACGACGGTACCAAGCTCTTCCTGTACGGCCGCACGATGGCGGGCGTGCATGATGAGTTCGCCTCCTATGCCCACGGCAGCAAGTGCCTC
>CANGMO010000027.1 GCA_947454295.1 Verrucomicrobiota bacterium
AAACCGGCACCCTCGACCCAGCCCGCGACAACACCGCCGCTGCCCGCCGACAAGTAGCGCGGCGGCATGAATCGACACGGAATGGTCTCGAATTCTGGACGAACCGAAAACCCTATGAACGGGAGCGCATGGCCCACGACTTGATTCATTTTTCATCCCCGGCGGCTCTGGCGGCGGAGGTGGCGTCGCGTCTTTCCCGTCGGGTGCTCGACGTCGCCGCGCGTGGCACGGGGTTTCGCCTCGCGCTCTCAGGCGGACGGATCTCCAACGACTTGTTTCGCGCCGTGACCGCTGACGCGGCCGATCCTGCCGTTCGAAGAGCATGGCAGTGTGTCGACTGGTACTGGGCCGACGAGCGATGCGTGCCTCCGGATCATGCGGACAGCAACTATCGCACGGCGGTGGAATTGTTGCTGACCCCGCTCGGCGTTGCGTCGAATCACGTGCATCGGATCGAAGGAGAGCTGGATCCTGGCGAGGCGGCCCGTCGTGCCTCCGCAGCGATCCGATCATCGACGGGTGTGAGCCCGCAATCCTTGCCGGTGCTGGATCTCATTCTGCTCGGGATGGGTGAGGACGGTCACATTGCGTCGTTGTTTCCCGGCGCGGCGGCATCCTTGGTGGCGTCCACCGAACCGTTCCTCAGCGTCGTCGGACCCAAGCCCCCGCCAAACCGGGTGACGATGAGCTTCGCGCAGTTGGCCGCGGGTGCCGAGGTCTGGGTTCTGGTCTCCGGTTCGGGCAAGGAAATCGCCTTGCGAAACTCAATCTGTGGTGGCGGAATTACCCCGTTGGGTGCCTTGCTGGAGGTGAAGACCTGCGCTATCTTCTCCTCCGTGGCTCTCGAGGGATCGGTTGAATCCAGAGCGCTTTGTTGATGTCTGGAATTCAGTCCGGCAGTTTTTTAGAACGCTTTGGTGTCCACTAAGGGTTGGCAGAGGGACCTGGCTCGCGACGGAGCAGTGGACACCTCTTCAGTTGGCTCTGTCGCAGATCTGAGCGCCTGGGTGAATGCGTCTTGTGGTCTCATCACCAAGGGGATCGACCGAAAGGTTGATCCCCTTTCTCATTTTCGGAAGGCTAGCGCTCACACCACGTTGCCATGACCACCCATTGCCACGCCTGCGGTAAGGACTGGACCTCTTCGCGTCAGCCGGGTCGCGGGGACTCCTGTAATCAGTGTCGCGCGGATTTGCGTGTTTGCCTCAACTGCAAGCACTTCGACAAGACTGCGGCCTATCAATGCCGGGAACGACGAGCGGATCCTGTGCAGGAGAAGACCTCGGCCAACTTCTGCGAGTATTTCGAGTTCGTCCGCAGGGTTTTTGCCGGAAAAACCGGTAATTCCCGGGAGGAATCCGCCCGCGCCGCTCTCCGGAGCCTTCTGGGAGACGACTAATCGAGGCGGTGCTTTTTTTCTAAAATACGCTCAAGCACCCTAGGGTGTTTGCCGATTCCTTAATAGGGATCCTTAATAAGGGTCTTGGGAATCCGATGTAGCTAACCTGTTGAAGTGACGCGATATCGGATTTGGATTGGTAAACAATCATGGACAGAAGCCTTCCAGCTGAGGGCTCTGGATAGGAAACTATGAGCGTCTTTTTTCAGATCGTGCTGTTGGCGGTGTGCTTCGTCGTGACCACGGTGTTGTCGGCAGGCCTGTCCATCCTGGGCGGGACGTCGGATGAGTGGGCCTGAAGCCAGTTTGCGTCGCGTGCGTCGCGAAATCCGGGTCTGGGCTTGAGTTGGGAATCGGCCTGTGCTGCCGTGGGTCGGTCCGTGAGCGCCCCCTCGATCAACCCCGGAACGAGTTCCTCAGCGGATTCCCGTCGGTTCCGGCTGTCGCCAACCCACTGGATTCTGGTCGGCATCGCCGTCGGGATCTTCATTGGCGAGGTTTTCCCTTCCTGGGAGCCGGAGATGAAAATCCTCTCCACGGCATTTCTCCGGCTGATCAAGTGCCTGATCGTGCCGATCCTGTTTGGCACCCTGGTGGTGGGCATCGCTGGTCACGGCAGCGAGTTGAAATCGGTGGGGCGTCTCGCCTTCCGGGCGATTCTCTACTTCGAAATCGCCACCACCCTGGCTCTGGTCATTGGCTTGCTGGCGGTGAACGTGGCCAAGCCAGGCGCAGGACTGCATCCCCCTTCATCGGGAGTTCCAGATGCCCCGGCGGCCGCGAAAGTGATGGAGCCGTCGCTGCTCCGGCTGATTCCCGAGAGTTTCTTCAAGGATGCAGCGGACAACAACGTGATGCGGGTGGTGGTGTTCTCCATCCTCTTTGGCGTCGCCACGGCCCAGCTGGCCGGTCCGGCGCGCGAGACGATGGTGGCCTTCTGCGACAGTCTTTCGGCAGTCATGTTCCGCATGATCGCCCTGGTCATGCTGCTCGCCCCCGTCGGAGTGGGCGCCGCCATTGCGTCGACGGTGGCGCATAGTGGATTCCACGTGCTGTTACAACTGGCCAAGCTGCTCGGAACGCTCTACGGCGCCCTCGCCCTCTTCTGCCTGCTGGTGCTGCTCCCGGCGGCATTGCTGGCCCGCATTCCGGTCTTGGGATTCCTCCGGGCGGTGAAGGATCCCGCCTTGCTGGCGTTTTCGACCACGTCTTCGGATGCCGCGCTCCCGGATGCGCTGCGCCACATGGTGGAATTTGGCGTGCCGCGTCGAATCGTCTCCTTCGTCCTCCCACTCGGCTACTCGTTCAATCTCGACGGCACCACGCTGTACCTCGCCGTGGCCTCGGTGTTCGTCGCGCAGACCGCGGGCATGGATCTGTCGATCGGGCAGCAGGTGAGCATTCTTCTGACCCTCATGGTGACCAGCAAGGGAGTGGCCGCTGTGCCGCGTGCCTCGTTCGTCATCCTCCAGGCCACGCTACTCGACTACAAAATCCCCATGGAGGGATTGGTGCTGATCCTCACCGTCGATGCCTTCATGGACATGGCCCGCACCACCGTGAATCTGGTGGGCAACTGCCTTGCTTCCGCCGTCTTGGCGCGGTGGGAAGGGGTCTTCCGCAGCGGCGAAGTCGAAACCCCGCCGGCTGCGGGCTGACGGGTCGCGCCGTTATTCGGATTCGTCCGAGTCTGATTCCGGGGCCGGTGGTGCCATGTTTACCGCCAGCAGCGGGCATCGGCACTCCTTGAGCACCCGTTCCGTCGTGCTGCCGCGGATGGCGTCGAGGAATCCATGGTGACCAGCCGTGGGCATGACGATCAGGCCTGCATCCAGCACGGCGGCCGTTTCCAGGATGCGCTCCACGACGTCACCATCCCACGTCTTGAGCTCCCCGCTCCACCCTGGTCCCGAGGGCAGACGGACCGCCGGGAAGTGCCCGGAGGCACTGACGTGAAGACCCACCCAATGGACGCCCTTGCATCCCAGGGTGGCGATCAATGCGGCTGCCGCATTCACTGCGGCCTGGGCCGAGGGGCGGTCATCCACCGGGACCAGAATGTTCAGCAGGCGAGGATGACCGGTTCCTGGATCGATGAACCCGTGGATCCCACGAGGAACGAACAGGGTTTGATTGCGACTGACCCGCGCAACGCGCTCTGCGTTGGAGGGATGCAATGTCCGGGCGAGGCCGTGTCGTTGGTGGGTGGACAGCACCACCAGGTCCGGCTTCGACCGTTCCACGTGGGCGGCGATTTCCTCCGCGGGGTCGCTGTTGTGGCGCCGGATCTTGATCGGATGAAGTCCGGTCCGCAGGACGTCCGCGACGGCCGCATCCTCCGGCACCATGCCCCAGCGGGCGAGCAGGTGCCGGACGCTTGGAAACTCGGACCAGTGGATTTCCTCGCCGGCCGCGCCGACGTGCATCAGCTCGACGCTGCAGTGGAAAGCCAGCGCGATGCGGACGGCGTGGATGAAGGCGGCTTCGTCGCTGTCGGAGAAGTCGGTGGGGTGGAAGACGGATCGAAGGCGATGAACACTCATGGCAGGTCCCGTTGCGGGCTCCATGCTGCGCCGGCCGGTCGCGTCCGACTCCCCCGGATTTGCCGGACTCTTCGCCCGGCTTGCCGGCCTACTCCGCGCCCGGCCAGTCGACTCCCACGCTCAGCGTCGCCCCGAAGCGGTTCTTGTAGAACAGCTGCCGGTTTCGCGCGCCGAACTCGTGGACCATCTTTGTGATCTTCACATCGAAGCAGCAGTACTCGGCGATCTCCAGCATCTTGCCCTCCTTGAACCATTCCAGGGCCTGCATGCCCTCGCTGGTTTTGCCCAGGCCAAAGGTGGCCTCGGCGATGGAGTCCAGCCCGAGTCGGTGCCCGAGCTTGTCTTTGAGCACCACCAGCATGTCCAGCGTGGGGAGCTGGGTGAGGTCCATGACCGTGTAGCCGTGCAGCACCTCGTAGTCGAACCGGAGATGGTTGAAGCCCACGACCAGATCCGCGCGCTGGAGCTCGCGAAGCAGTTCATCCACCTCGCGCTCCGGATAGATTCGATACCCGCCGCGGACCGTGGAGTAGGTCACGCCGAGACTCATCCGCATGTCGCGGATCTTGTCCCACCCGCCGACCTCCTCGGCGGACTTCTGGGTTTCCAGATCGAAATAGACGATGTTCTTCACGTCGCGGGAAGTGTGTCGAAGCCGGTGAACGTTTGACGAGCGGGAACCCTTGCGTCCGTGCGACTCGTTGATCCAGATCGCCAGAGTTCTGGAATCCTCGCGCCCTGGGCCCGGTCCCGCCTCGACGCTGCGGTGCTCACGGTAACCAGTTCGGCCAGAAACTTCATGGGAACGGCCGAGAGGATTCCAGACTCCGACGGCTGGCAACCCGGGAATCGCCGTGAATTGCCTCCTGCCGGAATCCGAAAGTTGGAATGGCGATCACCCCCCAATCGGATCCCGTCGATTCTTCGCGGAATGGCCGATTCGGGGGAATCGTGAAGGTCAATCTCCCGCCCAGCTTCAACCCAGATCGTCGATCCGCTGCTTCCAGGCATCGGCCTGGAAGCCGACCCAGCCTCCGGTGGCGGTGACCACGAACGGTCGCTTGACCAGATTCCCGTTCTTCGTGAGCAGATCGAGGGCTTCGGCTTCGGACAGATCGGGAAGCTTGGCCCCGAGGCCGAGGGCGCGGTAGTCCTGTCCGGAGGTGTTGAAGAGCTTCCGAACGTCTCCGGCGATGGTGGCCAGGACGCGCTTCAATTCCGCACGGGTCGGCGGTTGTTCGCGAATGGCGATGAGTTCGTGGGCGACCCCGTTCTCGGTCAGGAAGCGAACCGCCTTTCGGCAGGTGTCGCAGCCGGAATACGCGTACACGCGCAGGGGTTTGCTCATGGGGCAGATTCGTTTGGGACCGGATCAGATCGCGAAGTCGTTGTACTCCGGTTTCACCGTCTCGAGCGGGGGCTGGAGCATGCCGGCGGCGACGGTCGCATTGGTGCCCTGTTCGATGAGGATGAAGGATCCGGTCAAACGGTTGGTGGCGTAGCCGTCGTAGACGAGCGGCTTGGCGGTCTTGATCCGGATTTCACCAATATCGTTCAACACCAGTTCCGCCGGCTCCGGCTGGACTTCGTAGTTGTTGATGTTGATCCGGCTGTCGATCGAGGTGACCACGGCCTGCACTGTCTGGGTGGTGTGCTTGAGAAAATACTTCCGGCCGGGCTGCAGCGGACGCGCGTTCATCCAGCAGACTTTTGCGTGGAGATCGGTGCCCATGCCGGGCAGCGATTCGAGCCCGACGATCATGTCGCCGCGGCTGATATCGAGATCATGCGCGAGCTGGATGGTGACGCTTTGTGGGCAGAAGGCCTCGGGCAGCGTGCCATCGTAGGTCCAAATTTCCTTCACCGTGCTCCGGTGTCCGCTGGGAAGCACCATGACCTTCTGCCCCGTCTTGACGATGCCGCTCGCCACCTGACCGCTGAGACCGCGGAAGTCGTGGAGTTCCTTGTTGGTAGGATTGTTCGGCCGGTTCACCCACTGGACCGGCAGGCGGAATCCATTCAGGTTCAGATCGCTGGCAATGTGCACCGTCTCCAGATGCCCCAGCAGGGTCGGCCCCACATACCACGGCGTGTGCTTCGAGGCGTCCACGACGTTGTCACCGTTGAGCGCGCTCAACGGAATGAACTTCACGTCCTTGATGTCGAGCAGCGGGAGGAACTTCTCAAACTCGGAGCGGATCTCGAGGTAGCGCTGCTCACTCCAATCCACGAGGTCCATCTTGTTGATGGCGATGACCAGGTGGGGGATGCGGAGCAGCGAGGCGAGATAGGTGTGCCGGCGGCTCTGCTCGATCACGCCCTGGCGCGCGTCGACGAGAACGATCGACAGATTCGCCGTCGAGGCGCCGGTGACCATGTTGCGCGTGTACTGCACGTGGCCCGGGGTGTCGGCTACGATGAACTTGCGCCGCGGCGTGGCGAAGTAGCGATACGCGACATCAATGGTGATGCCCTGCTCACGCTCGGCACGCAGCCCGTCGGTGAGATTGGCGAGATTGATCTGCCCGCCGCCGGTCAGGTCGGCCGAGCGCTCGAGGGCCTCAATCTGGTCCTCCATGAGCGACTTGGAGTCATAGAGCAACCGGCCGATGAGGGTGGACTTGCCATCGTCGACCGAACCGCAGGTGTTGAAGCGCAGCAGCTCGACGGGAGCCGGCGATTGGGAGATCGGAGACCGAAGATCGGAGATCGGAGAGGAGTTCGACATGGGGCAAAAGGGTTGGGCGCGGCAACTACTGGCGTTGATCGAGGGAGCGGATAAGGCCGCTGATGAGTTTTCCGGAGCGAACGCAACGAGTCGGGAGATCGGCCTGGCGTTCGGCGCTGATGAGATGGTTGTCGAGAAGGACGTAGGTCATGGAACGGACCTCGCCGCACGAGCGTCGTGCGTATCCATATGCCTGCCGCTTCTCGGCGGTGTGCAGGCTTTCCCAGCCCTCGGCGATGTTGTTCATGATTGAAACGGCGGAGCGGTGGAGCTGATCGCAGAGCCCGTAGTCCCGGCACAACGGTTCGCGCTGGCAGAGGGAATAGATTTCCGCGGTGAGTTCCCTCGCCACCTGCCAGGCGTCCAACGCTTCGAACGAGGCGGGCGCCGACTCCGGTTGATTTCGATCTCCCATCTCCGGTCTCCGAATTAGAAGTATCCCGCCTTCTTGCGGTCTTCCATGGCGGCTTCGCTGGCCTTGTCGTCGGCACGGGTGCCGCGCTCGGTGACGCGGGCGGCCGAGACCTCGGCGATGATGTCGTCCACGGTGTTGGCCGGGCTCTCGATCATGCCGGTGCTGATCATGTCGGCAATGGTGCGGACACGGACCACCAAGGACTTGATGGGCTCCTTTGCCGTCGGGCGCGCACCCGCGTAGGGGTCGGGCTTGGTGGCGTCGGTGTGCGCCGGTGGCACCGGAAGCCACTGTCCGCCGCGGCGGAAGCACTCGCGGGTGTGGCTGAAGTAGATGTTGGGAACCTCCAGCTTCTCTTTCTTGATGTATTCCCACACGTCCATCTCGGTCCAGTTGGACAGCGGAAACACGCGCATGTTTTCGCCCGCGTTGAGACGGCCGTTGTAGAGGTTCCAGATTTCCGGGCGCTGGTTCTTAGGGTCCCATTGACCAAAGGCGTCGCGGAAGCTGAAGAAGCGTTCCTTGGCCCGTGCCTTTTCCTCGTCGCGCCGGGCGCCGCCGATGGCGCAGTCGAAGCGGAATTCCTCGATGGCTCCGAGCAGGACCGGGATCTGCAGCTTGTTTCGGCTGATCTCGCCTGGAGCCGGCACGGCGGTGCCGTTGGCGATGGCCTGGTCGACGGTGCGGACGATGAGCTTGGCACCGAGTTGGGCGGCGCGGCGGTCGCGGAATTCGATCAGCTCGGGGAATTCGTGTCCGGTCTCGACGTTGAGAAACGGCATCGGGATGTCCGAGGGCCGGAACGCCTTTTCGGCGAGGCGCAGGAGGCAGATGGAATCCTTGCCGCCGGAGAAGAGCAGGGCGGGCCGCTCAAACTCGGCCGCCACCTCGCGCATGATGTGGATGGCCTCCGTTTCGAGGTACTCAAGGTGGTCCAGGTGGTAAGATTTCATGGCTGAAGGCAGTCGTTGAAAGAGTGAAACGTTGAAGCGTTAAAGGGGAGGCGCCGCAAAAGGGACCTCGTTTTCGTCGTCGAGTAGCTCGGCAGATGAATCGGTTTCGTGCAGGGCGAGCGAGGCGCCCTGCTTTCGTTCACGCAAGTATCGGAGGTATCCGGCGCGGAGTCGGTGGATTCTCCACGCGGAATCCTTCAGGGAGGCAATCTCCTCAGTGGCCAGGTAGCCCTGGTCCTCGCAGACGTTGATGTCATCGATCAGTTCTTCGAGTGAACCGCGTGATGTCAGCGTAAATCGAATCTGATCGAGGAAGTGGAAGCGTCCGTGCCCTTCAGCAAGGTTGTTGGTGAGGGAGACGGATGCGCGGCGGATTTGGCCAGCCAGCCCGAACCGCTCGGACTCCGGAGGACGGCGTGCCACTCCGTACATCGACCTGCGGAATTCCCGCGAATGCCGATACACCTCCAGATCTTCAAATGTCCTGAAGTGCCTCGCGGCACCTGCGGGGTTTGAAGAACTGTCGTTGGAGTTGCTCTGTTTCACGGGATGAGGTCAATCGGTCCGATGGCTCCGTAACGCCACGCCCCTTTAACCCTTTAACAATTCAGCTCTTCAACGTGGCTCCGCCAACCGCCTTGCCGCCCCAGGCGGCGTGGAGACCGCATTCGCGCTTCTCGTCGGCCTTGGCGGGATCGAAGTAGTCCCACTCATTGGGGAGGTTGTGCGCCTTCAGGTAGGCTTCCATGTCGGCGTCGGACCAGTAGAACAGCGGGCTGACCTTGAGCGTGTTGAAATTCCCGTCGGGGCTGACGATGTCGAGGCCCGCACGATTCGGGTTCTGCACCTGGCGCAACGCCGTGATCCACGCCGCGGGGGCGAGTTCGCGCATGCCGCGCTGGAAGGGTTCCAGCTTCATCACGGTGCTGAAGGCTTTGATGCGCTCCTCGTTCTCCGGGGTGGGCTCGGGCATCCCGCCGTGCACGGCGTCGTAGTGGGCCGCGGTGAGGCGCGGGATGTATGCCTTCCGGTTCAACTTCAGCCGGGCGGTGAGATCCTCGGCGTGCTTGTAGGTGGCTGGCCGATTGTACCCGTGGTCGACCCAGAGCACCTCGATGTCGGGCTGCACCTGGGTTGCCAAATGGAGGATCACCGCCTCGTAAGGGCGAAAATTCGTCGAAACCAGAGCGCGGCCGCCCGCCTGCTGGAGGGCCCAGCGGACGATGTCGATGGCGGGAAGAGGACGCAGCTGGGCGTTGGCTTGGGCGATGGACTCGGGACTCATGGCGCTTCGGTCAGGTGGGGTGGACAATCCAGGGAAGGTGAAAAATGGGTTGGCGGCTTGCGCGGCGTCGGGTGTGGGCTTAATTCCGGGGATGGTTACCGGTGGCGGATCCCCGCGGGGCGGGGAAGCGACCGGACCGCTGAAACCGCAGCTGCAGTTCCATTCCCGCATTCCAAACATGAGCGACATCACCCCGATCCGCGTTGGTCAGAGTGTTCCCGACTTCGAACTCGAAACCTACGAGCCTTCCACCAGCCAGTTTGGGAAGCTCTCGCTGGCCGCCGAAAAGGCCGCCGGTCGCTGGACCATCCTGGTGTTCTACCCGGCGGACTTCACGTTCGTGTGCCCGACCGAGCTGGCGGATCTCGCGGAGAAGCACGCAGCGCTGGTGAAGCTGGGCGCGACCGTGGCCGGCGTCTCCACCGATACCAAATTCTCCCACCTCGCGTGGCGCAACTCGGAACGCCTCATGGCCGGCGTCCAGTACACGCTTGCGGCCGATCCCACGGGTGCGGTCTCGAAGCTGCTTGGCGTGTACGACGAGAAGAGCGGCCTCGCCCTGCGCGGCACCTTCATCATCAATCCGTCCGGCGTTCTCGTTTCCTCCGAGATCAACTTCTACAACGTCGGTCGCGACGCGAATGAGCTGCTCCGGAAGATGGAGGCCAACGCGTACCTCATCGACCACCCCGCCGAGGCGTGCCCCGCCCGCTGGAAGCCGGGTGCCAAGACCCTCGCGCCGAACGAGAAGATGGTCGGCAAGGTCTACGAGGCATTGAACGGCTGAGTCGGACATCGCGACGGGAACTCGGTACGAATTACGTTACGGGTTGCTGATTCGAGAACGCGAAGGGCGGGCCCGTGAGGGTCCGCCCTTCGTGCGTTGCGGAGGGCTCAGGCGGCGGCAGGCGCGGAAGCCGCCGCGGCCGCGGGGGGCGTTTCGTTCCAGATCACCCGGGCGGCCCAATCGCCGAACCGTTCGCCACCAGTGCGTTCCTTGGCGAAGCGCGTCAGCAGGCCGCGCAATTCGGGCAGGATTTCCGGATCCTTCACCACATCCTTGTACAGACGGTTCAGCCGGGTGCAGGACTCATTGCCGCCCAGGTAGAGCTGGTAGCGTCCAGGTCCTTTTCCGACGAAGCCGATCTCCGCCATGTAGGGACGAGCGCAGCCGTTCGGGCAGCCCGTCATGCGGATGATGAGTTCCTCCTGGGCCAGGCCGGTTTCGGTCAACAGTCCCTCGATGCCGGTCATCAGCGTCGGGAGATAGCGCTCGCTTTCGGCAAGCCCAAGTCCACAGGTGGGCATCGACGGGCAGGCCATCGAGGCGCGGCGGATGGCCGAGGCCTGATTGTCGACCGGGATCCCGTGGTCCGCGAGGACCGCCGTGATGGCGGCACGGTCGGCGGGCTTGATGTTGGCGAGAATCAGGTTCTGCGACGGCGTGAGGCGGAATTCGGGGGCGAACTTCTCGGCGATTTCCTTCAGGGCCGACTTCAGGCGGATCGATCCTGCATCCTTCACGCGGCCGGTCTCGACGTAGAGCCCGAGGAAGGCGGAACCATCGGCGGCGATTTCCCAGCCGAAGTGATCGCCCTGCTTCTCGAACTTGAACGGCTTCGCGTCGCCGAGCTTGTAGCCCAGACGGCTTTCCAGTTCGGTGCGGAACCAGGCGGCCCCCTTTTCCTCGAGCACGTACTTGAGGCGTGCGTGCTTGCGGTTGGTGCGATCGCCAAAGTCCCGGTGGATCATCAGGACGTTGCGGGACACTTCAATCAGCTGACCGGGAGTCAGGAAGCCGATGACATCCGCAACACGCGGATAGGTCTCCTCGTTGCCGTGGCTGCGACCGAGGCCGCCGCCCACCGTGAGATTGTAGCCGACCAGCTGGCCCGCCTCCTCGATGGCGATAAAGCCAAGGCAGTTGGTGAGCACATCGACGTCGTTCACCGGCTGCACGGCGAAGGCGGTCTTGAATTTGCGCGGCAGGTACTGCTTGCCGTACAGCGGATCGACGAACTCCTTGTTTTCCGGCGCGTCGAGATTGAGCTGCACGCCCTCGACCCAGATGGAGTGATAGGCCTTCGTCTTCGGCATCAAGGCCAGTGAGACGGCCTTGGCGTCCTCAAGGAGCTGGCTGTGAATGGCGTTCCGCGCCGGCGCCGGCGGGGACATGACATTGCGGTTTACGTCGCCGCAGGCCGCTACGGTGTCCTGCATGGACTCATTGAGCTGCTTCATCAGCGGCCCAAGCCCGTTCTTGACCACGCCGTGAAACTGAAAGCTTTGGCGCGAAGTGATGCGCAGGGTCTGGTTGCCGAATTGCGTCGCGAGCCGGTCGTACACGAGGTAGTGCGCCGAGGACAGCACGCCGCCCGGAATGCGGCCGCGGATCATCCAGATGTACTGCTTGCCGGCCTTGCGCTTGTCGCGGTCGTCCTGCTGGTAGATGCCGTGGAATTTCAGGAACTGCTCGTCGTCCGCCGAAAAGCACGCCGCGGCGCCGTCCGCCAGGGTCGCCGCGATGTTCCCCGCCAAGGTGGGGATCGCGATCTTCAATTCCTCGTTCCGGGACAGCTTCTTCGCCGGGACTTCCGCGCTTGCATCAGCAACAGCCATAAAGATAAGTGATTTACTAAAGATACAGATGATAACCGAATTCGAGG
>CANGMO010000028.1 GCA_947454295.1 Verrucomicrobiota bacterium
AAGGACTGCGGGGAGCGCCGTCCTCGAATCATCGAGAACTGCCCGGGCTGTCTTCGTGCCAAGCAGCGCCGCCAGTTGGCCCCGGCGCCGGCCATGGCCCTGCCGGCCGGACGCGGCGTGCTCTGCATCGAGTGCGATCATCTCAATCCCACGGGAATCGAGGAATGCGAGGTGTGTCATCGCGCGCTGTTTTCGGTGTGCCGTCACTGCGGGAACTCGCGTCCACGCAATCAACGGAACTGCCCGACCTGCCAGCCTCCCGAGCTCCCGCGCGTCCCCGATCTCGTCCCCGCCAACAAGCCGGCGGGCCGCGGCATTCTGTGTGCCGCCTGCGAGCACTTGAATCCGCAGGGACTGAAGGCCTGCGAGACGTGTGACGCGCCTCTACTGATCGCTTGCAAACAGTGCGGTACCGAGCGGGCCCGTGTGCTGGAAAGTTGTCCGGTGTGCAAACCGCCCGAGGCGGTGCCGGTGGAGCCAGTGGTGGCCACGGCGGTCATGGGGCGCGGGGTTCTTTGCCCCCGGTGCGATCGGCTCAATCCCCAGGGCATCGAGGACTGCGACCGGTGTGGTGCGGTGCTCTTCGAGACCTGCAAGGATTGTGGCGAGCGCAAGCCGCGCAATTCCCGTCACTGCCCCGTCTGTGCCCGGCGGCGTGCCCTGGAACCCAAGGTCAAGGTGGAGACCGGGCTTATGCCCGAGGAACGCGGACCTCGGGGACGCGGCCAGCTCTGCGCAAAGTGCGAGCATCTCAATCCCCTCGGCCTCCGCGAGTGTGAAACCTGCGAGGCGGATCTGTTTGACGAATGCCCGAACTGCGGCCGCGAGAAGCCTGCGGTCCGTGTCGAGTGTGATGCCTGCGAGGAACAAGAGCGGACACGCGCGGCAGTGCGGTCCGAAGCACGTCCTTCGGGACGGGCGATCCTGTGCCCAAAGTGCGACCATCTGAATCCGGTGGGCCTCACGGCCTGCGAGTCCTGTGAGACGGCCCTCTTCATCGAATGCGCGGATTGCGGCAAGACCCGCCCGGCGGTGGTGACCGAATGCGCCACCTGCGCCGGGACCGCCCCGAGGCATCGCGACCTGCTCGACACCTCCCGCGAAAAGGGACGCGGTCTCCTGTGCAAGGAATGTGAGCACCTGAATCCGCGCGGGCTCACCCACTGTGAGAGTTGCGATGCCGAGCTGTTCATCGAGTGCCACCGGTGCCATCACACCAATCTTCGGGTCCGCGCCCGGTGCGAGAAGTGCCGGCGCCGGCTGCAGCGTTCGATGGCGGACCGGCTTGCCTCCGGTCCCGACCGGGCGCCCATCAATCTGGTGAAGACCGCCGTCGGCCTGCTTCTGTTGGCCGGCCTTCTGGCGGCCGGTTTGTGGTGGTCCGGCTTCTCGCTGCCGCGCCTCTGGTGACCAGCCCCCAAGCCCAGAAACCCCATGCGACGCTTTTCCTCCCGCAACCAGCTGGTGACGTTGAACGAAATCAACATCACGCCGCTCCTGGATCTCGCGTTCGTCCTGCTGATCATTTTCATCATCACCACGCCGCTGCTGGAGCAGAGCATTAGCGTGAAACTTCCCAATGGCGGTGAATCGAAGGAGACGGCGAATCCGAACGACACCGTCACCGCAGAGGTGAGCCCCACCGGCACCTACTACCTGAAGGGACACAAGGTCGCCTCGGTCGCCGAGATGGAGCGCCAGTTGGTGGCTGAGTATCGGAAGAACCCCAAAATGGTCGTCCGCATCCGGGCTGATGCCAGCGGTGCCTACCGCCTCCCGGTGGGCATCATCAATATTTGCCAGCGGAATGGCATCACGCGGTTCCAGCTGGCCACGGAGCCGGAGAAACGCTGACGCGAGGCCCTGGGGATCGACGCTGCATCCATGGTTCGTGTCGAACAACGCTGTCTGCTCGGATCGGCGGGATTTCACGTCGCGCTGCTGCTGCTGTTGTTGCTAACGCCGAAGATTGCCACCACGACGACGCCTAGTCCGGTGCTGACCATCATCCCCACGGATTTGAAAGTGACGGACGGAGACAAGGCGGGTGGCGGTTCCCCGGATGCCAAGCCACCGGCGCAGTCGCCCAATCCCCGAACGGCGCCGATTACAACACCCGAGCCCCCAAAGCCCGTTTCCAAACCGGTGCCGACACCCAAGCCCGAGCCGGAGCCGGAGCCGGAGAAGGTCGAAAAGAAGGCGCTGCCCAAGCCGAAGGAAAAAGCCGCCCCGGTGGAGCATGAGAAGAAGATAAACACCGATGTGCCCTCCCAGGACACCGCCCCGACGGTGAAAAAACCGAAGAAGGCGATCAAGACTTCGGACGCCATCAAAACTTCCGACGCACCGAAAAAGTTCAACCGCGAGGAGTTGGCTGCGCAACGACGCGAGGCCGAGGAGGCGGAGGCGGAACGTGCGGCGGACTCGAGGCGGAGAGCCCGGGCGGCACAGGTTGCGGAGTTCAATGCTGAACGCGCCCGCATCGCCGGCGTCATTGGGGGGGCCGCGTCTGTCGTGGGCAAATCGCTGGCGGGTTCGGCAGGGGTCACCATGCCTGGCCCGGGCGGTCAGGCTTATGCGCCCTATCGCTCCTACCTCGCTGCGTTCTACAAGGAGCGCTGGCGCAACAAGCCTTCCGCCATTCCCGCCAACTCGCCCGGGGTGTTGATCGAAATCGACATTGCCCGCGACGGCCGATTGCTCGATTGGCGAGTGAAGACGGGATCGGGTTCCCGCGAACTCGACCAATCCGTCAAGGATCTCATCCCGCGTTACCCCAAATTGCTCCCTTTGCCCGAGGGATCCACCGATCCCCAGCGCACGTTTAGAATCCTGTTCACCTTGGAAGCCGACACCCCGTCATGAATCGTTCCCTGTTTCCACGTTTGGCCGTCGCCTTGTCGCTGGCGGCCGCCACGTGTCACCTTGCCGTTCACGCCGCCGAGGAGGCGGGCGTGATTCACATCAGCGACCACGCCCAGAAGACCATCCCCATCGCCCTGACCGGATTCTCCGGCGAGGCGGCGCAGGTGCTTCGCTTCGATCTGGAGGTCGCGGGATTCGATGTGGTGCCGGTGGCCACCGCCCAGTACGAACTCAAGGGCGTCGCCGGGGGCAACGTGCAGGGCGCACTGAGCGACACCGCCAACCATCACACCCTCTTCGCGCGTGCCTATCCCGGCGGCACCACCCGCGCCCAGGCCCACATGCTCTCCGATGACGTGGTCAAGGCCGTCACCGGCCAGCCAGGCATCGCCCGCACGCGCATTGCCTTCAAGGTGGATCAGGGGCGGGCTAAGGAGATCTACGTCGCCGACTACGATGGCGGAAATACCTTCCGTGCCACCGAGGACAATTCGATCGCGGCGTCGCCCTCGTGGGTTCCGGGCAAGCTCCGGCTCTTCTACACCAGCTATCGCGGAGGCGGCCCGGCCGTGTACACCCACGATCTCCAGTCCGGTGCCCGCACCCGGGTGTTTGGGTTCAACGGCCTCAACACCAGCGCCGCGGTATCACCCGATGGCACGCGCGTGGCGGTGATCCTGAGCAAATCCGGCAGTCCGGACCTCTGGGTGGCCAACATCGATGGCTCCGGGCTTCGGCAGCTGACCAAGACGCACGAACCGGAATCGTCCCCATGCTGGTCTCCCGACGGACGAACCATCTGCTTTGCCTCCACGCGGGACGGCAAGGCGGCCCTCTTCACCGTCCCGGCCGCCGGCGGGGAAATGCACAAGCTCTCGACGGGCGGCATCATTCCAGCCACCGAGCCGGACTGGTCGCCGGATGGAAAATGGATTGTATTCACCCGCGCTGGAGGTTCGTTTGATCTCTATGTCATTCCCTCCGGGGGCGGTACCGCCGAGTTGCTGACGACCGGCGAAGACCCCTCATGGGCCCCAAATTCCCGCACCATCATCTTTACCCGCGGGCGAGATGGAGCCCGGCGACTGTCGCTGCTTGACGTGCCCACTCGCCGCGTCAAGGATGTCAACCGAATTTCGGGAAGTTCCTCCCAGCCGAGCTGGGCCCGGTAACCTCCCTCTCCGAACGCGCACCCCATATGAATCGTCTGACCAAGCTTGGTCTCATTGCCCTGATCGCCGTCACTGCGGTCGGTACCGGCTGCACCAAAAAGCCCAAGAACATCACGCCCATCCCGGGTGGGATGAGCAACAACGGCGCCCCTGGCGGCGGCTTGGGCAATGGTGCCCAGATTCGGGACACCTCGGGTCCGAAGTTTGGTGGTGCGACCGGCCCGGCATCGCAGGACCTCACGGGCGGCAAGGGCCTCGGTAAGGATGGGGCTTCGGAACTGCCTTCTGGCGACCCGCGTGCCGGCAAGGACGAGGATCGCGAGACGTTCAAGGCGAACACCGTCTTTTTTGAGTACGACAAGTCGGCCATCCAGGCTGCGGAGGCGGGCAAGATTAGTCCGGTCATCGAATTCCTGAAGAGCCATCCCGAAAACAACCTCCTCATCGAGGGCCATTGTGACGAGCGCGGCACCGAGGAATACAACCGGGCACTCGGTGAGCGCCGTGCCCTCGCGCTGCGCGAGCGCGTGACGGGAGCCGGCATCTCCGGCGAACGCGTGACCACCATCAGCTACGGCGAGGATCGCCCGGCCGACCCCGGCCACGATGCCGCCGCTTGGTCCAAGAACCGCCGCGGCGAGTTCATTCTCTTGGTTCCGTCCAAGGGTGGCTCGATCAAGTGACCCGACCGGGAGGGCCCGCCTTCCCATCGGTTCGACACAACCCCGCCTAACCGGCGGGGTTTTTCGTTCCCGCCTTCGAATAGAAAGGGGGACTTCCTTGAATGGTTTTGCCCCTTTACCGGTCGATTCCCACAACGTAAGTTGTCCCCCTGTTGAATTTCGTCATGAACCAGCCGCTCATTGCCATGCTCGGGACCACCGAGATCATCGTCATCGCCGTCGTGGTGGTGGTTTTGTTCGGTGCCCGCAAGATTCCCGAGCTCATGAAGGGCGTCGGGCAGGGGGTGCGCGAGTTCAAGAAGGCGTCGAAGGACGATCCCGAACCCAAGTAAGCGACCCGTTTTCCCGCGGCAACGGGACCTGGGGATCCGCTGCTGCAACCATACGAACCTGAAATCCTGCCCTCCGGGGCCATTCCGATGAATCTTCCACTTTTCTCCATGCTGGGATCGACCGAGATCCTGGTGATCGCCGTTGTCGTGCTGGTGCTGTTCGGTGCCAAGAAGGTCCCCGAACTCATGAAGGGCGTTGGCACGGGCATCAAGGAATTCAAGAAGGCCTCCCGCGACGTCCAGGACGAGCTGGAGCGCGCCGTTCAGGAACCGCCCACGACCCCTCCTCCGGCTCCGAAGCCGGCGCAGGATACCGTGTCGCACCACTCTTCCACGCCGTCCAGCACTCCCCACGCCTGAGGCGCGGGTGTGAGCTGAGCCCGTTCCCACGCTGGCATGTCGGATGAGTTGGAGGTCATGCCGCCCGAGTCGTCGCCTGAGGACGAAGGAGGCGGCCCGGTAAAGAGCTTCCTGGAACACCTGGAAGATCTCCGCTGGACCCTCATCAAGTGCGCCGCCGCCGTCCTCATCGGCATCATCCTCTGCCTCAGCGCCAGCGATTTCATCATCGGCCTCCTGAAGTGGCCCCTCGACAAGGCCAATTCGATGCGCACCACGGATGAAGCGCAGGTGGCGCTTACCCTGGGAACCAACGTCCTGGCAAAATTCGGGGCCAAGGAATTCCCCATCTTTCGTCCGGGTGGCCCCAAGTCGGGCACGGACGTGCCGACCAAGCCGATCCTGAAGCGCCTCACCGAGGTGTTCATCCCCGAGGCGACCAATGCCGCCGGCCTTCCCCCGAAGGGACTGGGCGGGCGGTTCATGGATGTCTTCCGGATCGATGGATCCTCCACCAACCGGGATATCTTCCTGCGCCTGGAGCCGGTGACCATCGGCACCAATACCGTGCTGGCGGTGGTGCCTGATCTCAATCCGCCCAAGGCCGCCACCGACGGCACCCAAACCTCGCTGGCCGTTCTGAGTCCGGGCGAGGCCTTTACGGTGGCCATCCAGATCGCCATCTACGGCGGATTCACGGTGAGCGCCCCGTTTGTGATCTTGTTCCTCGGTCAGTTCATCCTTCCTGCCCTTCACGTTCACGAGAAAAAGTTCCTCTACCGCGTGTCGGGTGTCGCCACCGGGCTGTTCATGGCCGGGGTCGCCTTCTGCTACTTCGTGATGATGATCATCACCCTGAGTACCACGGTGGGCTTCGCCAACTGGCTCGGGTTCCGGTCCGATTCCTGGCGCGCCTCGGAGTACATCAGCTTCATGTGCTGGTTCCTCCTCGGCATGGGCATCAGCTTCGAGCTGCCGTTGGTGCTGCTGACCCTGGTGAAGATCGGCATCCTCGATGCCGCGAAACTTTCCAAGTTCCGCATGTACTGGGTGGTGGCCGGACTGACCATCGCCGGATTCATCACGCCGGACGGTAATCCACTTACCATGGTGATCATGTTCCTCCCGCTGCACCTGCTGTATGAGGTCAGCGTGATCATCGCTTGGTGGTGGGCCCGGCAGGACCGCCTCGCCGAGGAGCGTGGAGAGCGCTGAGCCTGGGGACGGATCGTGAACAAAGGTAAACATCCGCAAACTCCGTGCTTGCCTGACCGCCGCGCATCACTAGCTTTTCCCCACCTCTTACACCATATGCGTCTCTTGAAGTCCCTTTCCGTACTCGCCGGAGCGGCCGTGCTGCTCACGGGCTGCGCCAGCGCCGAGAAGAAGCTGGGTCGCGGGTTTAACAACCTGACCGAGCCCTTCCGTCTGGGTGAGCTCTCCCGCTCCTACGAGCAGAGCGTCCTCTGGGATGGGGCTGATGTCGGTGGGTCCGTCGGCGTGATCCACGGCTTCAATCGCACCGTCGGCCGCACCTTGGTTGGTGCCTTCGAGGTGGTGACCTTCCCGGTTCCCTCCGAGCCGTACTTCAAGCCCGAGCACCCGGTTTATCCCGACAGCTACAAGCCCGGTCCGCTTGACAACCCGATTCTGCAGACCGACACCCGCCTCGGCTTCGATGGCAGCGACAGCGCGTCGCTCATCCCGGGCAGCCGGTTCACCGTGTTCGGCAACTGACCGCTCCGGATTCGGCACCTTCAATTCCTGACGCGCCAACTCCGGTTGGCGCGTTTTTTTCATTCATGGCCCTCCGACGAAACTCACCCTGCAAGGTCAACTTCGTCCTCAATCTCCTGGGGAAGAGGCCGGACGGGTTTCATGAACTGGAAACACTGTTCTTTCCAGTGCCGCTTCATGACGTCCTGACCGCGGACCACTCGACGGTTGCCGGGGTGCAGTTGACCTGCTCAAACCCGGGGCTGCCCTGCGACGGCACCAACCTTGTGCATCGGGCGGCCACCGCGTTTATGACTGCGGCGGGGCTGGAGTCTGGAGTGACGCTGCATCTGGAAAAACACCTGCCGCTGGCTGCTGGCATCGGCGGCGGAAGTGCCAATGCGGCCGTGACACTGCTCTTGCTCAACGAGCTGTTTGGAAATCCGCTTCCGGTGGCGACGCTCGATCGCCTCGCGGCCGGCTTGGGCAGCGATGTGAACTTCTTCCTTCAGCCTGATCCGGCCCTGGCCACCGGGCGCGGCGAGGCCATCGAACCCTTGGCGCCGTTTCCCAAGCTGCGCGGCACGGCCATGCTGTTGTTCCATCCGGGATTCGGCGTGCCGACGCCCTGGGCTTTCAGGGAGCTGGCCCGATTCCCGGAACATCGATCCGGCCGCCCGGGGCGGGCGCGCGAGGTGGCGACGCTGTTCCAATCGGGTGATCTCGAGGCGGCGGGGCACGCGCTCTACAACGGTCTCGAGACGCCGGTGTTTGAGAAGTATCCCATCCTGGCGCTGTACACCGCCTTCTATCGGCGGCACGGCGCGTACGGCGCACTGATGAGTGGAAGCGGCTCCACCACCTTCGGACTCTTTCGCGATCCGGCGGCTGCCCGGACCGCCGCCACCCAATTCCGAGCCGAGTTTGGCGCGACCGGCTGGCTCGAGGTCGTGGAACTCTGAGGCACCATCCGGCTGCCGCTCACCCTTCGCGTTGACTTCAATCGTCCGCCACAGAAACTCATCCCCATGCCTGCACCCAAAGACTTCCCCAACGTCACTGCTGTCACCAAGGCCAACATCTATTTCGAGGGCAAGGTCGTGTCCCATTCGATCCTGTTCGCCGATGGCTCCAAGAAAACTCTCGGGCTGATTTATCCGGGCGAATATCACTTTGGCACCGAGAAGGCTGAGCGCATGGAGATCGTCGCGGGAAACTGCAGCGTGAAGATCGACGGCGCCGCCGACCGCACCAATTTCGCCGCCGGCCAGCACTTCGACGTGCCCGCCAAGTCGGGGTTCGACATCGCGGTGTCCGGTGGCATTTGCGAGTACGTCTGCTCCTTCCTCGGTTGAGCGCGATCTGATTGCGCGCCCTGCCTCCACACTCCAGCTCCTCTTCGCATGAACCGTCGCACCTTTCTCGCCGCCGGGGCCGCTCTACCCTGGGCTGTCCGCGCCGCCGGATCCGGGACCTACACCTTTGGCCTGATTGCCAAGTCCCAGGGCAACGCCGTCTTCCAGGTGGCGCGGGTGGGTGCCGAACAAGCTGCGAAGGAGCTCGGTGCCAAGCACGGGGTGCGCATCAAGATCGACTGGCGCACGCCCAACGAGGAGGACGCACAGAAGCAGGCGGAAGCCGTGGAACAGCTGGTGCTGGCAGGTGCGGACGGTATTGCCATCAGCTGCAGCGACGCCAACAAGGTGACCGATGCCATCAATCGGGCCGTGGCGGGAGGGGTTCCGGTGTGCACCTTCGACAGCGATGCGCCGGGGTCCAAGCGCTTTGTCACCTACGGCGTGGACGACCTTGAGTGCGGCCGTCAGGTCATGGTGGAGCTGGCGCGGACGATGAGCGATCGCGGCGTGGTTGCCATTTTGGCGGGCAATCAGAATGCGCCGAATCTGCAGCGCCGCGTCCAGGGCGTGCGCGAGGAGGCGAAGAAGTATCCCGGGATATCCGTTCGCGACACCTACTACCATCGCGAGACCCCGCAGGATGCGGCGGCGCGGGTGGAGCAGGTGATGCAGGCGAATCCCGACATTACCGGATGGGCCATGATCGGCGGCTGGCCTCTGTTCACCGAGCACGCGTTGAAGTGGGCTCCCGGCACGGTGAAATGCGTCAGCGTCGATGCCCTGCCGGCCCAGTTGGCCTATCTCCGTTCGGGCCACGTGCAGAAGCTGCTCGCCCAGCAGTGCCATGCGTGGGGCTATCGCTCGGTCGCGCTCCTGCTCGACAAGGTTCACTTCAAGAAGAACCCGCCGGCGGTGAAGGAGATCAGCGCCCTGGTTCCGGTGGACCGGTCCAACGTCGACGCGTACGCGAAGAATTGGGAAACGTGGCTGCCGCGCTGAAGGGCGACGCACGCTTAGAGGGCCAGTCCGAATCGCTTCAGCCGCTCGCCGAGTCGCGGCAAATTCCACTCGCTGATGGCGTCGTCGTCGCCGCGCAGTTGCACCCAGGCCCCGTTCGCGGAGATCGCGGCGGATTTTAGGCCCACTGGAGCGGGTAGTTCGATTTCCTGCGTGGACTTTGGATCCACGCGGACCCACACCCGATTGCCGTTGCGTCGCAGCGCTGCATTCGGCTGCTCCGGAAGACGGGTTTCGGACTGCGCCAGGAAATGCACGATGTCCCGGGAGATGGATACGCCCGTCAGCCGCGGCATCGCCTCTCCGGCCGCGGTGACGGAAAGCTGGGTGGCCTTGGCGTCCCATTGAAGGCGATGAATCGCACCTCCGGCCGCCTGCCGTCCGGCAATGCGCCGGGCTGCCTTGAAGTCCCACAACTCGATCCTTCCGGAGGCCAGTCCGACCGCCAGCAGGGTGCCGGATTCATTGAGGGCGATCGCGGCGACGTCGTGCACCTCGGCGGCGAATGGCCGAACGCTGCCTTCCTGCGCATCAACAATCCAGATGCCCTGGGGGCTGGCGACCACCACGCGACGGGCATCCGGCATCCAGGAAAAATCAATGGGCACCCCGGGCAGTTGCACCTGTTCCTGCACCTGCTCCAGCGATGGTTGAATCACCCACAGTGCGGGCTGGTTGCTGCAGAGGGCCGCGAGGCGCGTTCCGCTGGGTGAAAACTCCAAACGGTGCGGCGCCGAGGGCAGGGGAATCCGCCGAATGCCCTCCAGCCCCCGGGGGGGCAGGGGGCTGAGTCGCACGCCGGGATTGGAGGCGGAGGGGTCCGGAGTGGCGATGCGTTGCAGTTCGGGATGAAACGAAATCCACGCGGGAATCGACTGGGAAGGGGAATCCCAAGTGACCTCGGGATGTTCCTTTCCCAGGCAGCGAAAACTCCAGTGCCCCTCCCGGTCGATCAAGGCGAGCCATCCGGAGATGGGCTCGAATCGAACGACCAGATGATCCGGTGTGGATCTGGCGGGTCGGGTTTCCTGGATGGCACCCGAGGCCAGGTCGCGAACCGAAAGGCTTCCCGCCGGGTTCAGTTCCAACGCCCGCCCGGTGGTCAGATCGAAAATCCCGGACACGCTTCCCGGTGACGGAGTCCAGGCTTCCGGAAAAAGTTCAGGAGTGCCGACGACCCGCACTGCCTCTTGTGCAAGTGCCGCCAGCACCTGTGGGGCGGCATTGGTGTGCTGCGGGTCGCGCCCGTGGACTTCGAGGCGCTTCAAGGCCTCGCGACGCCAGCCCGGGGCGGCGGATTCGCGCAGCGTGCGAACACTCTCTGCGGTGAGCGGCGAAGACGATTCCGCGGCAACTGCAGGGAAGGTGCAGACGGACAGCAGGCCCAGGCCAGCAGCCAGGGTGGCGGCGATCGAGGAACGCGTCACGGTGTGGGAACTGTAGCCACGGGGGGGCGAAAAGCGAAGGCTCTCCTCCCGGGATCAGCCCGTTGCCAGAACGGGACTGGGCTGAAAGGGTTTGGTCCGTGAGCGAACCGATCCTCAGTGCCCGCCGTCTGGTGCGCCGTTACGGCACCCGCGTGGCAGTCGACGGCTTTCATTTGGAGGTGCAGCCCGGCGAGGCGGTGGGGCTTTTGGGACCCAATGGCGCAGGCAAGACCACGACCATCTCCATGCTTGCGGGCCTCATTCGGCCCGATGTCGGGGAGGTGCGCATCGGAGGACAACTGCTTCGCGAGGAAACCGATCCGCACAAACGCTGGGTGGGCTTGGTCCCGCAAGACCTCGCGCTCTACGGCGAAATCTCCGCGCTGGATAACCTCCGCTTCTTTGGCGCGCTGCAGGGACTCACGGGGGATTCATTGAAGCGACGCTGCGGCGAGGTGCTGGAGATCGTCGGCCTGTCAACCCGCGCGGACGATCGTGTGAAGACCTTTTCCGGGGGCATGAAGCGACGCCTCAATCTGGCTGCGGCGCTGGTACATGACCCGCAACTGCTGCTCCTCGACGAACCGACGGTGGGAGTTGATCCGCAGAGCCGGAACGCCATTTTCGACAACGTCGAGCTGCTCCGCCGCGCCGGAAAAACGCTGCTCTACACCACGCACTACATGGAGGAGGTGGAACGCCTCTGCGATCGGGTGGTGATCATGGATCATGGACGAGTGGTCGCTGATGATTCCCTGTCGGAACTTCGCCGCCGGGCCAGTGCCGTAGGACGATTGAGTTTTGAATTCGCCGCCACGGCTCGCTCCACCGAGGAATGGTTTCCGTTGATCCTGCAGGTCGATGGAGTGCGCCACGCGGAGCTGTCGGGCAATCGCCTGATCCTGGAAGTCGAGGAAGTGCACGCCGGTGCCGGTGCCGTGCTGAACGTGCTGGCCGGGGCCGGAGTCCGGGTGACCGCGTTGTCCACACCGGAGGCCCGGCTGGAAGATGTGTTCCTGCAGCT
>CANGMO010000029.1 GCA_947454295.1 Verrucomicrobiota bacterium
CAGGCGGCCATTCGACCGCCGCCCTCCAATAGCCGTCGCGCAAATTAGAGCGACAGCACGCGCACGTTGGTGATCGCGGGATCCTTGGTCAGCTCGTCGAGTGCCGCCTGGGGCGGGACGCTGTCGAGGTGCAGGACGGTGAGCGCCTCGCCGCCGGCCGCGTCGCGCGACAGGCTCATGTTGGCGATGTTCACGCCGTGCTTGCCCAGCACGCTGCCGAGGAAGCCCACGATGCCGGGGCGGTCCTGGTTGCGCACGAGGAGGACGTGGCCGCTGATGGGAATCTCCACCGGCTGGCTGTACAGGCGCACGATGCGCGGGTTGTTCGGCGAACCGAAGAAGGTGCCGCCGGCCGAGATGACCTTGGCCGAGCCGTTGAAGGCCTGCACGTGCAGCCATTCATTGAAAGTCACCGGTTCGTCCGACTTCTTTTCCTCAACACTCAACCCCAGGGCCGCGGCGGCGCTGCGCACGTTGATGTTGTTGATGTCCTTCATACCGCTGCCGGCGGCGACGCTGAGGAAGCCGCGGAGCACGGCGCGGGTGACGGGATCGGTCTGGGGCAGGTCCTGCGCCTTGCCGCCGTAGGTGATGTACAGGCGGTCGATCGGGCCCGGAGCGAGCTGGCCGAGCACCTTGCCCAGCTTCTCGCCGAGCACCAGGTAGGGCTTCACCAGTTCGAAGGTCTTGGCGTCCACGCCGGGGAGGTTGACGGAATTGCGCACCTCGCCGGTGAGCAGGAAGCCGGTGATGACCTCGGCAACCTCGAGACCGCACTTTTCCTGGGCCTCCTCGGTGCTTGCCCCGAGATGCGGGGTCAGAACCACGGTGGGAAGGGTGCGGAACTTGTGATCGGCGGGCAGCGGCTCGACGTGGAACACATCCAGCGCGGCGCCGGCAACCTTGCCGGATTCGAGTGCGGCGACGAGGTCGGCCTCGTGGATGATCTCACCGCGGGCGCAGTTCACGAGGCGCACGCCGGGCTTCATCTTGGCGAAGGCCGCGGCATTGAGCATCTCGCGGGTCTCCTTGGTCACCGGCATGTGCACGGTGATGAAGTCGGCCTGCTGGTAAATCGCGTCGGGATCGCTGGCGCACTCGAATCCCAGCGACTTGGCGCGGGCCTCGGTGAGGAAGGGATCGTAGGCCACCACGCGCATGCCGAAGGCGAGGGCGCGCTTGCCCACTTCGGTGCCGATGCGGCCGGCGCCGAGGATGCCGAGGGTCTTGCCCTGGATTTCGGTGCCCTGGAACGCCTTTCGATCCCATTTTCCCGCAGCCATGGTGGCATGCGCGGCGGGAATCTTGCGGGCGAGGGCGCCCAGCATGAAAAAGGTGAGCTCGGCGGTGGTGACCGTGTTGCCGGCCGGGGTGTTCATCACCACGACGCCGCGCGCCGTGGCGGCTTCCACGTCCACGTTGTCCACGCCGACCCCGGCGCGGCCCACCACCTTCAGACGGGTGGCGGCCTCGAGGACCTTGCGGGTGACCTTGGTCTCGGAGCGCACGACCATGGCGTCGACGTCCGCCACGATGGGCAGAAGCTCGGCCTCGGTCAGGCGCTTGGACAAAACGGTCACCTTGAACTCAGGACGGGCCTGGAAAAAGGCGATACCACGGGGCGAAATCGGGTCGCAAACAAGGACGTGCATAACTCGAAGGGGCGGACGCTAGGCACCCTGACCGGGTCGGTCAACGCGGGAGGCGTCCCCTTTTTGCGTTCGCCTTTCCGCTTTTCCCGCCGGCCGATTGGGTCTTGCCTTGTTCCATGCCAGCCCTCTCCGCCGTTCAATCGCTGATTGCCGCCTCCGGAGACCTTCCTGCGCGGCTCTCCAACCAGGAAGTCTTGCTGCGACTCGGGGCGGCATCCCTATTTGGAGCGTTGGTGGGATTCAATCGGGAACTCCATCTGAAGCCCGCCGGAATCCGCACCCAGGCCCTGGTCGCCCTGGGCTCGGCCACGGTGACCCTGGTGACCGCCGATCTGGTGCTGGAAAGCGGCCATCCGAACGTGGATGCCATCAGCCGGGGCATGCAGGGCGTGATCACGGGCATCGGGTTCCTTGGGGCCGGGGCCATTTTGCGGGATCGCTCCGGGGTTCAGGTGCACGGCCTCACCACCGCCGCCTCGGTGTGGATTTCGGCGGCGCTGGGCCTCGCCTGTGGTGCCGGACTGTGGCGTCTGGCCCTCATCCCCCTCGCGCTGGCGATCGGGATCCTCTGGTTGCTGGAGCCTCTGGAGGCGTGGATCCACCGCCGGAACGGCACCCAGGCGGCCCCGCCTCCCGAGCCGTGAACAAGCTCCCGTTGCCAAGGCGCAAAGGACCAACCTACGCTGTCACCACACGGCCGGCCTCTGTCCGCGCCATCCATGAGCGAATACCGCGTCCAATTCGAAGTGTTTGAGGGCCCCCTGGACCTCCTCCTGCATCTGGTCAAGAAGCAGGAGGTGGACATCTACCAGGTGAACCTCACCCGGATCGCCACCGAGTTCGTCGCGTACATCGAGCAGATGCGCGAACTGGACCTCGAGGTGGCCGGTGAGTTTCTCGTGATGGCGGCCTCGCTGCTGTTCATCAAGAGCCGCGAGCTGCTGCCTGTGGATCTCCAGGTCCAGGCCGAGACCGAGGAGGAGGAGGGCGATGATCCCCGCTGGGAACTCATCCGTCGCCTGGTGGAGTACAAGAAATTCAAGGACGCGGCCGCCGCGCTTCAGACCTGCGAGGAGCAGGCCGAGAACCGCTACTCGCGCCGGCCCGGCAAGATCGAGTTCACCGAGGAGGCCGCCCCCAAGCGCGGTGAGGTGTCGATGTTCGACCTCATTGGCGCGGTCAGCCAGATCCTCAAACGTTTCCAGGCCCGCGACGACATCCGCGAGATCAATGCCGATCCGCACACCGTCAGCGAGAAGATTGAAACCCTGCGACAGCTGGTCACGGCGGGTCGCGTGGTGAAGTTCTCCGACCTGTTCGCCGCGGCGCGGAGCCGCAACGAGGTGGTGGTCACCTTCCTCGCCATGCTGGAGCTCACGCGGCTCAAGCATCTGGTCATTCTGCAGTCGGACGATTTCGGAGAGATCGAGGTGACCCTCGCGCCGACTGCCCAGCCTGCCGCGACCGAGTCCGCGCCGCCGGGTGCCGACGCGTCCGAGGCCGAGTCGAGTGCCACTTCGGTGGCGACCGCCGGGCCGGCCGATGCCCCGGTTCTGGAAGCCGTGACTCCGCCGGCTGAACCCGTCATCGAACCCCTTCCGCCTGCCTCCCCTGAATCCGGGGATTCCGCCGCCGGGACCTGATCCCCAGTTTCGCGATGGTCCAACAACTCTTTTTCATGGAACTCAAGTTCATCCTCGAATCCCTGCTGATTGCGGCGCCGAAGCCGCTGGCGGCGGGTGAATTGCGGGACATTCTCACCCGTGCCGCCGCCGAGGAGGGCGCGGCCGAGCACGTCCGCGCGTGCCACAAGCTGCCGGTCGAGAAGATCGAGGAAGCCTTGAACGCGCTGGCCCGGGAACATGAGGCCGCGGGGCGTAGCTTCCGCCTGCTCTGCGTGGCGGGGGCGTGGCAGTTCGTGACGCTTCCCGAATTCGGCCCCTGGCTCCGCGCCTTCGTGGGCGTAAAGAACCGGCCCGCGAAACTCTCCCAGCCCGCGCTCGAGTCGCTTGCCGTCATCGCGTATCGCCAGCCCGTCACCCGAGCGGAGATCGAACAGATTCGCGGGGTGGCCGTGGACGGCGTCATCGCCACGTTGAAGGAACGCGGGCTCATCGAGGAGGCCGGTCGTGCGGAAGTGGTCGGGCGTCCGATGCGATACGCCACCACATCGGCCTTCCTGGAGTATTTCGGCCTCGGTTCGCTGGAGTCGCTGCCCGCCGCCGACGAGTTGCGCCGCATTCCGGTCCAGCGCCCCGAGACTCTGCAGACCGCGGATGGGGCTCCCGCGGCTCCGGCGGATCCCCAGCTCCCGTTGACCACCGAGGCGGTCGCCGAAGCACCCGCATCCGAAGCGTCCGCTGAAGCAGCGTCTGTCGCGGAGCCCGGATCGGAGCCCGCTGCCGAGTCACCGGCTCCGGAGGTTCCGCCCACGGTTTCTTGAGTGGATTTCAGGACGGATGCCGGGTCTATGGCACCCGTTCTTCAGAGGTGCTGGTTTGGGTGATGGTCGGGAACGAGGACCACGGTAGTGAAATCTTGAGCCCGCCAGTGGGATCCCGAAACTGAAGGGAGTTGAAGAGTTCAAGGGGATGCCGAATCCAGTATCCCAAGGCGCCTTCGCTGGAGCACACGATCAGGTGGAGTCTCCAAATCGTCCCTGGGCCCAATTGGGGAAGTTCCACCTGGGTCAGTGACGTCGCCTCGTGTGCGCCGAGTTCCATCGGATTGACGGGTTGGGCAGAGAGAACCTTGGAGTTGGTTAGGGACTCCCAGTGTCCGGAACGCAGCACCTCGAACTCAAGGGTGGGAGTCCATTGCACGATCACGTTGAACCCACTGTGATTGGTGAGCCAGAAGGTGGCCTTTCCTGCTTGGGTCGCCACGTGCCGGACCTCCACCGGACTCCGGGCACGGGAATCGGGATGCGCTAGAAGCACGACCGCTGAAAGGGCCGCCGCGCCGAGCAAGATCGCTAGGATGGTCCAAGGTAACCAAGTCCCCCTAGGCTGGACGATCGCTGGGTAGCTGAGGCCAGGGTGCTTCATTGGGAGTAGGGGTTGGACCCTATAGGCAACGTGGTCGGATGGAAGCAGTCCTCAGCGCCCTCCGCGCGCCCTCGTTGTAGCGCTGCATGCGGCTCCACCTTCAAGCTCCGGAGGCAGCGGCAGCGTCAGGAAGAAGGGGCTTCGAACCAGCCCGTTGATAATAGCCCGCTGATTCCCAAATTTAATCGTTCTGGCTGGCAGGATGCCGGCGCTCCGGATGGAGAGCTTGGGAATTGAGGTTGGCGGTCTACACGGACCGCCGAAAAAGAAGGGGGGTGGGGTGGCCGACGGGACTCGAACCCGCAACAACCAGAACCACAATCTGGGGATCTACCATTGATCTACGACCACCGACCCGGACGGACACGTTAGAAACCCGCCTGCGGGGCGTCAAGCGTGCTCCCAGAAGCCATTGGGTTCCCTGGATCGGGGCGATGAAGCCAAAATCTGCGTCGTTCTGGCCATTTTCGATCTTCTCGTCCCCGGCGCGCTCCGGTTTGCTGAGGGGCGATGAACATTCCCGAGCCACGCTGGCGACGGCCAATCGAAGGCATTTCCGCGGTGTTGCTGCCCTTTTGTGGTGATGGGCGGATCGACTGGCAGAGTTATGCCGGGCTGGTGGAGCGAACCTGGAAGGCCGGTCTGACGCCGGCGGTCAACATGGACACCGGCTACACGAATCTCCTCAAGCCGGAGGAGCGGGCCGAGGTGTTGGGTCTCGTGAACAGCCTGGCGCAGGGGCGCCGATTCATCGCCGGGGCCTTCATTCAGGGCATGGACGGGGATCCCATCCGGCTCTATCGCCGGGAGTGCAACGCCATCCAATGCGCCGGCGGGACACCGATTCTCTTTCCCTGCGATGCCCTGAAGCCGGTCACCGGAGCCGAGTTGGTGCGGGTGCATCGGGCGGTGGCGGAGGAGTGCGAGGAATTTCTGGGCTTCGAGCTCGGCGAGATGTTCGTGCCCTTCGGACGGATCTGGGACCTGGAGACGTTTGAAGCGCTGCTCACGATTCCGCAGCTGGTTGGGGCCAAGCACAGCTCGCTCTCGCGCGAATTGGAATGGGAGCGCGTCGCGGTGCGCGACCGGGTGCGGCCGGGATTCAAGGTGTATACTGGAAACGACCTGGCCATCGACATGGTGGCCTGGGGCAGCGACTACCTGCTGGGACTGTCGGCCTTTCATGTGGAGGCCTTCGCCGCCCGCGATCGCCTGTGGGTGTCGGGGGATGCGCGGTGCACCGAGCTCAATGACTGGCTGCAGTACCTCGGGATGTTCGCCTTCCGCGCACCCGTGCCCGCCTACAAACACACCTGCGCCCAAGTCTTGAAACTGCGAGGGTTGATTACGTCGTCGACGCCGCATCCGAAGGCGCCACGCCGCCCGGACAGCGACCTGGTGATCCTGGAGCCGATGGTCAAACGACTGGAGGAATTGGTGGCGCAGTCGGTGGGTGGCCGCTGACGCAGCCTCGACAAGCACGCCGCGAATCCGGAACGTCCCGCCATGGCGCGCGCGAAAGTCCTCGTCACCGGGGTTGCGGGATTCATTGGATCGCATGTCGCGGAGCATTGTCTCCGCGCCGGCTGCGATGTCGTGGGCGTGGATGATCTGTCGGGCGGGTTCCGCCGCAGCGTTCCCCCAGGGGTTCGGTTCACCGTCGGCGACCTCCGGGATCCGGCGGTCATTGAAAAGCTCTGGCGCGATGAGGGGTCATTCGAAGTGGTGTATCACCTCGCCGCCTACGCGGCCGAAGGACTGAGCCACCAGGTTCGTCGCTACAACTACCAGACCAACCTGGTACCGACCGTCGCGCTCCTGAATGCGGCGATCAATGGCGGGACGCGGCACTTCGTGTTCACCTCCAGCATTGCGGTGTACGGCACGGGCCAGCTGCCACTGCGCGAGGATTCGGTGCCCCGGCCCGAGGATCCGTACGGCATCGCCAAGTACGCCTGCGAACTCGACATCGAGGCGGCCGCCAAGACCTACGGCATCGGCTTCACCATCTTCCGTCCGCACAACGTTTACGGCGAACGCCAGAATCTGGCGGACCCGCACCGGAACGTGATTGCGATCTTCCTCCGGCAGGGACTTTCGGGCGAACCGATGTCGGTGTTTGGCGACGGGCATCAAACGCGGGCCTTTACGCATGTGGATGACGTCGCCCCCCTGATCGCACGATCGCCCTGGGTCGAAGGCGCGCGCAATCGAACCTTCAATGTGGGAAGCGACGAGGCGGTCCGGGTGATCGACCTCGCCCGCGAAGTTTCCGGCGCGCTGGGAATCCCAGTGAACGTGCGTCACCTGCCGGCGCGGCCCGAGGTGATGCACGCGGTGTCGGATCACGCGCTGGCCCGGGAGGTGTTCGGCGCAAAGACCACGCTGTCGCTGCCCGACGGGTTGCGGGGCATGGCGGCCTGGGCGCGGGCGCTGGAGATGGCGCCCCGGAAGCCGTTCGACGCCCTGGAAATCGGCCGTCCTCCGGGCGGCACGCATGGATGAGCTGCCCGTGATCTCGGTCGTCATATCCAACTTCAATGGCCTGCGGTTTCTGGACCGCCTGCTGGCGTCGCTGCGGGCGCAGCGCGACGTGGTGCTCGACATCATCGTGGTCGACCGGCTCAGCCGGGACGGCTCCCGCGAGTTTCTGGAAGCGCAGCCCGACGTTCGGGTGGTGAGCGAACCTCCGCAGTCCGGGCTGGTGTCGGGGTACGCCGCCGGAGCCAAGGTGGCTCGGTTTCCCCTGCTGTTTTTTGCCAACGAGGATCTCTGGCTCGATCCCGACTGCCTGTCGCGGCTGGCGGCGCGAATCGATGTTGCAGCCAAGGTGGGCATGGCAGACCCGTGGGAATGGGACTACCAGGGCGCACGTCTGCATCATGCCGGGGTGCGATTCGAGAAGGTGCGCTGGGATGGCAACTGTCCGTGGCCGTGGGCGCGATTCGACTTTGTCGCGCCACTGACCACCGGGGCACGGGTTCCCTTCCCCTGCGCCGGCGCATTCCTGATCCATCGGGCGTGCTACGACGAGTTGGGCGGCTTCGACACCGGGTTCTTCCTCGATTTCGAGGACGCGGATCTTGGTGTCCGCGCCTGGCAGCGCGGCTGGCAGTGCGTCACGGTCGCCGAGGCCAGGGTGTTTCACGCCGTCGGCGCGTCCAATCCGCAGTCGGGTGGGCGTCGATACATCTCCAACCGGACCAATTTCGCCCTCGTGGGGCTCAAGAACTTCTCGTGGCGGGCGCTGCCTGTGGTTGGGCTGACCTGGATCACGGCCCTGGCGGGAAATGCCCGGCATGGACGCTGGGCGCGGGTGTGGGGTGATCTGCTCGCGGTGCGGCAGGTGATCGCCCGACTTCCTGACGTGGTGGAATTCCGCCGCGCCAACGCCGCCTACACGCACTATCTCCCCGGCGAGCGGTTCTTCCAGGCCCCCGAATTCCAGAAGACGGCGCAGACGTCCTGAGGGCAAAACCCCGCGCAGTTGCATCGAATACTGCGCCGGCGGGAGGACATCCAATCCGGATGCTCCCGCGAAAATCCGTTCGACCCGCGGACCCCCGACCCGGCAGTCTGGTTGGGATGAAACCCCGGATCCCGCGTCTAGTGATCGCTGCCGTGCTGCTTGCTGCCGCGATGACGCCGAGTTCCACGCAGGCCGCCGCAGTGGAGTTTGCGCGCGATGTGGCGCCGATTCTCGAGACCTCATGCGTGGGCTGCCACGGACCCAAGCGCATGGAGAACGCCCTGCGTCTGGATGATCGGGGGTCGCTGCTCCAGGGTGGGGATCACGGGCCGGCGATCGTGCCGGGCAAGGCCGACGCCTCGCTGCTGGTCCAGGTGATCACGGGCGCGCATCGTGAAATCGCCGCCATGCCGAAGAAGGGCGACAAGCTGACCGCCGCTCAAATCGGTCTGCTCAAGGACTGGATCAATCAGGGAGCGACCTGGCCGGCCACTGCGAAGGTGGACAAGGCGGCGAACCATTGGGCGTTCAAGGCGCCGGAGCGTCCGCCCGAGCCGTCGGTCCGGAATCCCAAGTGGGTTCGTTCACCGCTCGATGCCTTTATTCTCGCCCGGCTCGATCGCGAGGGGCTCACGCCGGCTCCAGAGGCCGACCGCATCACCCTGCTGCGTCGGGTTCATCTGGATCTCACCGGTCTGGCGCCCACGCCGGCCGAGGTGGATGCCTTCCTCGCCGACCGATCCCCCGGGGCCTATGAGCGTGTGGTGGAGCAGTTGCTGCGTTCGCCGCATTACGGGGAGAAGTGGGGACGCCAGTGGCTCGACGCGGCGCGCTACGCCGACTCCGACGGCTTCGAAAAGGACAAGGGCCGCTTCGTCTGGGCTTATCGTGACTGGGTGGTGGGTGCGATGAATCGCGATCTGCCGTACGACCAGTTCCTCATCGAGCAGGTTGCCGGAGATCTGCTGCCCAACGCCACGGAGGACCAGCGCGTAGCCACCGGATTTCTCCGCAACGCCATGCTCAACGAGGAGGGTGGGGTGGATCCCGAGCAGTTCCGAACCGATGGGTTGATCGACCGCATGGACTGCATTGGCAAAAGCATCCTCGGTCTGACCATCCAGTGCGCGCAGTGCCACTCGCACAAGTACGATCCCATTTCGCAGGAGGAGTACTACCGGATGTTCGCCTACCTGAACAACGATCACGAATCGTCGATGGTGGCCTACACCCCCACGGAGCAGATGCGTCGCGGCGACCTGCTGCGGCAGATTCGCGATCTGGAGGAGGGTCTCCGTCACATCACCGCCGGCTGGCAGGAGAAGATGGCGTCCTGGGAGGCCGAGGCGAAGCAGGGGAAGACCGCGTGGTCGTTCGTCGACGCTCGCAACGCCGGCGACAACGGCGAACGATTCTACTACTACGAAGACCACTCGATCCGCGCCGCGAGCTACGCGCCGACCCAGTGGACCGCCTCCTTCCGTGGCACCAACGAGCTGACCTCCATCGGGGCGTTCCGGTTGGAGCAGCTTCCCGATCCCAATTTGCCGAGCGGCGGTCCAGGCCGATCCCTCCACGGCATGTCGGCCCTCAGCGAGTTCAAGGTGGAGGCGACTGACGCGACGAACCCGACCAACAAGGTCACCGTAAAGTTTGTGAAGGCATCCGCGGATTTCTCCAACGAGGAGCGGTCCCTGGAGCCGGAGTTCCAATCCGAGTACCGGAAGAAGAACGGCGGCGACAAGCGCACCTACGGCCCGGTGGCCCTGGCCATCGACGGCAAGGAGGACACCGCATGGGGCATCGATGCGGGGCCGGGTCGACGCAATGTGGCGCGGCAGGCGGTGTTCATTCCGGAGAAGCCGGTGCAGTTCCCGAAGGGCGCAGTGCTGCTGTTCCAGCTCGTACAGAACCACGGCGGTGACAATTCCGACGACAATCAGAACCACAACCTCGGCCGCTTCCGGCTGAGCGTGTCCACCAACTCCGAGGCGGTGGCCGATACCGTCCCGGCGAATGTTCGGCAGATCTTCGGGATTCCCGCGGAACGTCGTACACCCGCTCAAGTGGCGGCGGTGTTCAGCCACTGGCGCACAACCGTAGCCGAGTTCAAGGACACCAACGCCAAGATCGAGGCGCTTTGGAAGCAGTGGCCGGCCGGAACGCCCACCCTCACCCTGGTGGCCCGCACCGGAAGTGGCGTCAACGAAGCCAAGCGGCCGACGCACTTGTTCAAGCGTGGCGACTGGCTCAAGCCTGCCGATGAGGTGACGGCTGGGGTTCCCAAGGCGCTGCATCCCCTGCCCGCCGGGCCGGTGGATTCCCGCCTCACCTTTGCCCGCTGGCTGGCCGATCGCAAATCCCCGACCACGGCGCGCGTGGCGGTGAACCGCGTGTGGCAGTCGTACTTCGGCACCGGGCTCCTGGAGACCCCGGAGGATTTCGGCGTGCAAAGCCCGGCGCCCTCCCATCGGGAACTGCTCGACTGGCTCGCGGTCGACTTCATGGATCACGGCTGGAGTCTCAAGCAGCTGCATCGAACCATCGTGAACTCCGCCACCTACCGGCAATCGTCGCGAGTGACGCCGGAGAAGCTGGAAAACGACCGCTTCAACCGGCTCGTGGCTCGAGGGCCGCGCTTCCGGCTTGATGCGGAACTGGTCCGCGACCACGGCTTGTTCGCGAGCGGCCTGCTGAATCCCACCGTGGGTGGTCCAAGCGTGCATCCGCCGGCGCCCGGGTTCCTCTTCCAGCCGCCGACCAGCTACGGCCCGAAGCCGTGGGATGAGGAGACCGGCACCAACCGGTATCGACGCGCGCTGTACACCTTCCGGTACCGGTCGATTCCCTATCCGTTCCTCGTCACCTTCGATGCCCCCAACGGCGACTTCTCGTGCGTCCGCCGGACACGGTCCAACACGCCGCTGCAGGCGTTGATGACGCTCAACGAAACGGTGTCGATGGAATGCGCCCAGGGGCTTGCCGCACTGGTGTTGAAGGAAGGCGGGACGACGGATGACCAGCGGATCACCTATGCGTATCGGCGCGTTTTGGCGCGTCCCCCGACGTCGGCCGAACGTGCGGAGATCAAGGGCCTGCTGGCCCGCCAGCAGAAGCGCATCGCCGAGGGCTGGGTGAATCCCTTCGAACTTGGCAGTGGAAAGAACGAACTACCCAAGGTCCCCGCCGGCACCACGCCGGCGCAACTCGCGGCGTATGCCGCGGTCTCTCGCGTCCTGCTGAATCTCGACGAGGCCATTACGAAGGAATAGCCGCACCGAAACCCGATCTTCTGGAACCACGACCATGAAACGTCTCACTCACGCGGAACACGCCTTCGAGGACTACCGTCGCGATCTCACCCGCCGCTGGTTCTTCAAGCAGTGCGGGGTTGGACTCGGTGCGATCGCGCTGCAGTCGCTGCTGGGCGGTTCGACCGCGCAGGCTGCGGGTTCGCCCGTTGTCGCCGCCGATCCGCTGGCGCCGCGGAAGCCCCACTTCCCGGCCAAGGCGAAGCGGGTCATCTACCTCTTCATGGCCGGCGCCCCGAGCCATCTCGAGCTCTTCGACTACAAGCCGCAGCTCGCCAAGTTCAGCGGCACGCTGCCGCCGCCCGAGCTCCTGAAGGGCTATCGCGCGGCGTTCA
>CANGMO010000030.1 GCA_947454295.1 Verrucomicrobiota bacterium
CATAGCGCACGCCTTTTTCGACCAGACGGCGCGCCAGGAGGCAATTGTTGGCAAAGGACCCTTCGCCGGGCTTCGCGCCGTACATCGCGCGAATGGATTCCGGTTCGCGGCCGATGTCGAAGGCGTCAGGCACCGAGACCTGCATGCGGTACGCGAGTTCGTACTGCTCGATGCGGGTGCGGGTTTCGGGATCGCGAAAGGTGCGGGCCTCGGCCTCGTTCAGCGACCGGATCGCGTCGAGCGTGCGCCGGCGCGTGTCGCGTCCCATGCCGGGCGGATTTTCAGCGAACAGAATCGGTTCGCCAGTGGTCCGGCACTGGGTGCCCTGATAAACTCCGGGGAGGAATCCCGAGCCCCACAGGCTCTTGCCGCCAGTGGGATCGGTGCCGCCGCTGAGCAGCACGACGAACGCCGGCAGATCCTGGTTCAGGGAGCCGAGGCCGTAGGTCACCCAGGACCCCATGCTCGCATTGCCGGCGCGCATGCTGCCGGTGTGGACCATCAACTCCGCCGGGGCGTGATTGAACTGGTCGGTCCACATCGAACGGACCACCGTGATGTCGTCGGCGACCGAGGCCAGGTGGGGGATGGTTTCGCTGAACCATCCGCCGGCTTGGCCGTGCCGGGTGAACCGGTACGGCGAGCCGAGCATCTTGGGCCTGCCGCGGATGAAGGCGAATTTCTTGCCCGCGATGAGCGACTCCGGGCAGTCCTGAAGGTGCATGGCCTTCAGGCGCGGCTTCCAGTCGAAGAGGTCCAGCGAGGGTGGTGCGCCAGACATGTGGAGGTAGATGACCGATTTGGCACGGGCCGGTAGATGCGATGCCTTGGGCGCCATCGGTCCCGGTCCCGCGGCTGTACCACCAGCCTTGCCGGCAGCGAGTGCGGACGGGGAAAACTGGTTCAGCGCGAGCGCTCCGAGGCTGAACACGCCACCACGCGCGAAGAATTCCCGCCGGGTCAGCGCCTGGGCGCGTGCCATGCGGAGTTCGTTCGCGAGGTCAGCCATGCCGCGAGCATAGGCCGGGTTTCAATCCTGACAACGCGGGAGATGCCGCGAACCTGAAGCCGCGACCTGTGGGCTTGGCTCGCTGGCCGGGGCGAGGTTCACTCGCCGGGTGATCGAGCCGATTCCAAAGCAGATGCGAGCCGTTGTTTACCGAGGCAAGGACGACCTTCGGTTGGAGACGCTGCCGGTTCCCCGCATTGGGGCGAATGAGCTGCTGGTGCGCGTGGCCTCGTGCGGGGTCTGTCCGACCGATATCAAAAAGGTCCGCTATGGCACGGTCTCCGCCCCCCGGGTGCTCGGGCACGAAACGGCGGGCACCATCGTTCGGATTGGGGCAAAGGTCCGCGGATTCGACGTCGGGGATCGCGTAGGGCTGCATCATCATGTGCCGTGCCTCGACTGCCATTACTGCCGGCACCATGCCTACGCGCAGTGTGCCACCTACAAGAAGACTGGTGTGACCGCCGGCTTCGAACCCGCCGGCGGCGGCTATGCGGAGTACGTTCGCGTGATGTCCTTCTGTTTGCCCGGCGTCGTGAAAATCCCGTCGCGGAACTCCTTCGAGGAGGGTGCGATGCTGGAACCGGTGAACACCGTTTTGAAGGGCGTGGAGCTGCTTCCGTTGTTGAAGGGCGACACCGTGCTGGTGGTGGGGCAGGGGCCGATTGGCCTGATGTTCACTTCCATCCTCGCCCTGCGTGGCATGCGCGTCCTCGCGACCGATTTGCTGGAACCGCGCCGGCAGCTGGGGCGTCGCGCGGGGGCGTGGAAGACCTTTGATGCGGCGGATCCCAATCTGGTGGACCAGCTTCGACGGGCTTCCGGCGGTCGCGGGGTGGATGCCGCAGTAATCGCCGTTCCAGTTGATGCGGCGGTGCATCAGGCCCAGGAGGCGCTGCGGGGCGGCGGAACCGTGCTGCTGTTTGCGCACACGGTCCGGGGGCAGCAAAGCCCGATGGATCTCGGCCGAATCTGCGTCGATGAGAAGGCGCTCAGCGGCAGCTATTCGTCAGACTTCCGTCTTCAGAAACCCGTGGCCCGACTCGTGTTTTCGCGGGCGTTGGATGTGCGTCGATGGATCACCCATCGCTTCCCGCTGGAACAAACCTCGGCGGCGGTGGATTTGGCCGCGCGGCCGACTCCCGAGTCGTTGAAGATCATGGTTTCGGTCGAAGGCGCGCACTAGACGCCCCGGGATGCATCCCTCAATGAAGGCGGGCCGTGGAACCTGGATTCCACGGCCCGTCTGGTGTCTACCCCACAAAAACGGGGAGTCGGCCTCCTACTCGGCGAGGCGGTAGTAGCGTCCAGCGGACGCGCTGACGTCCTGCAAATGCACCCGCAGGCGGCCGGAATCGTCGGTGGTGTAGCGGCCTACGGTGGTCCAGTGGCGGAGATCGGGCGAGGCCTCGAGCCGGTAGCTGGTGGAAGGCTGAGCCGAGAGGTTCAGCGTGATGCGTCCCGGCTCGGGCAGTGCGGATCCCACGGCGCTGGATGCACTGAGATTCACCGTGGCCTTCAATCCCTGCAGCAGCGATCGGAGCGCCTCGGGCTTGTTGGTGGGGGCGGGATGGTTGGCCTGATCCTTCGTGTTCACACCGTGGCACGAGGTGCAGGTGCGGATTTCACCGGGCTGGAAGGTCAGCCAGAAGCGCTCGCGGACGACGGCGCCGCCATTGGTGTCGGACAATTGCCAGGTCAGCGCGCGCTGGGCGGGAACAAAGGCGGCCATCGAACCGTCGACTCCCAATTTCACCGCGCCTGCGGGCACCGTCGGATCCACCGGATTGTTGGCCAGCGCGCTCGAATCGTGCATCGGCTGGGCCAGCACGCGACGACCGGCGCGCGGTGTCGAGTTGGTGGTGTAGAGTCCGAAGCCTCGGATTTGATCGCCTTGGAAGAACTGGAGGAAGGCGATGTCGTACAACTTACCGCCAGTGCCGGTGGTCTTGTTGGTCGTGCCTGCGATGCGCAGGTTGAACGGCTGTTGACGGTCCGCGTGGTCGCGGGTGGTCACGTTCCGACTCACCACGAGGGCCAGGTTGTTTTGCCGGAGGTACGAGGAGAGTACGGTGGCGTCCACCCCTTCCTCGTCGAGGACCTGCTGTTCTGGCGCACCCAGCGGTGCATGGGCATGGGCCGGGATCGGCCGCGCACGGACTTCAACGGGACTCAGTTCCCAGAGCGGACCGCTGTAGCTTACGAGTCCCCCGCCGTATCCGTAGAAGGTCACCGACTTGCTCAGACCGGAGGTGAGAGGCTTATCCGCCACCCAGTAGGTGCCGGCCTGCTTGAGGGTCTTCAACTGGAACTGGTAATCGCTGCTCACGCCACGCCTGCTTTCGTTGGCGGTGTTGGTGGTGTGGGCGGCGATCAGGGGGCCGCTGGAGAGGGGCAGGGGATTGCGATACAGGCCGGAGTGATTGGTGGTCGGCGTGCTGGTGAACGACTTCGTCTCGGGATGCGTGATGTAGGTGTTGGCCATGTGGTCTGCATCCAGACCGACTGGACCGTTCAGCGTCAGGATTTGACCGGCGGAGTGGGTTCCAAACTCGGGGGCATCCGTGCCGTAGTAGAGGCCCGGTTGTTTGGGATCCTCGGCAATGTGGAAGAAGTGATCGCTGACCGCGTTGTTGAAGCGCAAGGACGTGTTGTAGAAGTAACCGAGAGAATTGTCGTTGAGCAGGCTCGGCTCCAGGTACCCACCGATCTCGTGCCGGCCCACGTGGTTCAGAGTCTCCTCTTCGGTGCCGTCTTCATTGATCATCCAAGGGAAGAAGAAGTTGAACACATGCCCGTTCACGAAACCGGAAACGAGGCGGGATTCGGGAAAGACCTCGGTCGTGTTGCCAGCCAGGACCTTGGCCGTGGAGGATTCGTCGGAGTAGTTGAACACTCCAAAGGGAATGGAGAGGCCCTTCGCAATGGCATCGCGGTCGAGGTCGGCTTCCTGATCCTGCTGGAGGTGATCCCAGCGGGTGAAGATCACGCGGCCGAAGCTGTCGACAAAGGGTGTGAACGCTCCCGACGGTGCGTGGTCGAGTTGAAAGAGATTTCCGGTGCCGGGATCCAAACTCCAGAGACCGCTTACCGTGGGCGCCAGTTCGTACTCGTCCAGCTGGGGATAGAGGTGTGCCTGGCCCCCGCGCGGACGATCGCTGGTGAACAGAATGCGTCCATCGGTGCCGTAGCACGGGCTGACGTTGTTGTAGGTGGCTGGCTGGTTGGAAACCCGGGTGATGACCGGGTTTTCGCCCTGTCCCAGGCCGCTGATTTCGTAGAGCTGCCAATAGTTCGTTGGTGTCTGAAAGGCCACCGCTCCGGAGCCGACGACCATGCTGAACACGGCCCGGGTGCCATCCCAATGGACCGATGGATCACGCACTGCGATCCCGTTGGTGCCTTGGAAACCGCTCGCCACGCCGTAGCCGGCGGCGGCGGTGAGGTTCTTCAGGCTGCCGTCCGGATAGCGGATATAGAGATCGCCGCCGCGTCCCGCGGAATCGGTGGTCGGCTTGTGATTGCCGAAGGCGGATCCGATGGTGGTGAAGTCGAAGCCGATGGGAATCTGGGCCACGAACAGGATCGGATTGGTGATCCCAGCCACCGGCGCCGGCGACGGCAGCGTGGCGTAGTTGGCGGTTAGCGTCGTCGCGGTGGACGGCATGATCACTGTGGTGATGGGGGCTGCGGGGCTGGCCACGCTGGCCCCGGTCCATTGACTGAAACTCACACCGGGGGCCGGCGGATTGGCAGTCACAGCGATCTGGGACCCGGGAAGGTAGCTGCCGCTTCCGGTGCCGTTGATGACAGTCAGCGCCACCGGACTCAGTGTGGCGTAGGTGGCGGTCACGGTGGTGGCCGCCGCTGGCATGGCCAGCGTGGTGCTCGGGGAGGTGGGCGAAGTCACCGCAGCCCCCGCCCATTGCTGGAACACTTTTCCGACCGGTGCGGGGGCGGCACTGAGGTTGACGGTTGTTCCGGGAGAATACTGTCCGCCGCCGGTGCCGTTGATCACCGTCAGCATGTAGGTCGAGGCTGGTGGAGGCGGGGTGGCGGATTTGTACACCGCGGTCACGGAGACATTGGTGGTCGGGAGCTGGATCACCGTGAACGCTGCGGTCGCGTTGGCGATGCCGGTTCCGGTCCAGGAGCTGAAGGTTTTTCCAGCCACTACCGGGGCGGCAATCGGCACCGCGGTCCCCGCGGGATAACTACCTCCGCCGGTCCCGCCATTGACGGTGAGGGTGACGGGCAATCCGGCACCGGCCACCGTGACCACGACCGGGGTGGAATAGGTGCGGGATCCGCCATTGTCGCGCGCCTTGGCGGACAGCGTGTAGGTGCCCGCCGGCACGCCGGTCCAGGTGGCAGCAAACGGGGAATTGGTGCTCGAGATGAGAGCGTCGAATCCCAGCAGGAAGTCGACCCGGTCGATGCTTCCGTCCACGTCCGTGGCAATGGCCGCGAGATTGAGGCTCGCCGGTGCGGTGAATTGGGAGCCGTTCGCGGCGCCCGTCCAGGTGACCACGGGAGGCTGGTTGCCGATGGCATTGATGCCAATGGCAACCAGTGCTGGTGCCGAGGTGCTGGTGCCGTCGCTGGCCGTAAACCAAAAGTTGTCGGTCCCGGTGAAGTTCGTTCCGGGCACGTAGGTGAGTGCCGGCGGTGTACCCACCAGTTGGCCCCGGAAGGGGGCGGAGACGATGGCGTAGGTGAGTGCATCGCCGTCGGCATCGGTTGCGCTGAGAGAGATGGCCTTGGGCTGATTCGCCAGGGTGCCGATTCCCTGAGGTATGGCCACGGGAACGGAGTTGGCGGTCGCATTGAGCACGGCCAGAAGTCCGAAGAATCCGGCGTGCAGGCAGGCGCGACGTTGGGTGGGTGTCATCACGACCCAATACGCGGATTGGGTCCGATGGTTACTGTTGCGACCGGCCTAAGGCAGACGCGCCGCCCGGATTCCCATGAGTCCGCCGATGGGGCGCTCAAAGCCGGTGAGCAGCGGATGACACGGGCGGTTCAAGACCGATGCACCGAACCACCGCCCCTCCCTGACCAACGTGACCACGCTGCCGCCATCGAAGTTGATGCCGTCGGCAGCGCCCAGCTGTCGAAGCATGCGGGCGCTGTCACCCGGGGTGGCGCCCTCCGACCAGCCTGGCTGGCGGCCGTCCACGATCAGCCAGAAAAGATAACGTCCATCGGCGCTGACGCCTGCCGCGCTCGCCGCCTCGGCAGGAAGCGGCTCCGCTCGATCCACACCGTTCCTGAGAATCGTGAGGTTGCCGCCCGCCGCATTGAAGGCATCGTGCGTGTCCCCGCGCGCGGGAACGATCCGGGCCTCGCGCTGGGCGGTGATCACGAGCGAATCGAGATTGTCGACTGCGGGGGAGTATCGATCGCCGTCTGAAACCGACAGCCCCATGATGTCCACCGGCATGCCGGGCCACTTCACAAACGGGTAAAAGGCGCTCGAACTGACCGCGATCTGGAGATGGTTCCGGCGAAGAAAATCGCTGGGAAACTGGCTGTTGGTGTCGAGCTTCCGATCGCCATTGGACGGTTTGACAAAAAAGCTGATGCCCTGATTTTGCAAGTCCACGCGGATGGCGTGGGCCTTCATGGGACGCGGTGCGGTGAAGTTGGCGCGGGCATAGTCGATGCCCTGATACAGGGGCTCCCAGGCGGTAAAGCCGCTTTCCGGCGCAGGCCACGACTCTAGAAAACGGGGCGTTGGCACCGACGGGATCCACCACCAGATCACCAGCAACGCGGCACCCACCCACAGCCAGCGCTGACGTCGTCGTCGATTCCGGGAGGAGTCACCCCGGCGGCGTTTTTTTCGGACGATGCGAAGGACCCCCATGGTGTTCTGCGTCAGCGCTGCGGTCGTGTGCGCAGCAACTTGCGGACGACTTGCAGCAACCGGTCCACTTCCTTATCGGAACCGATGGTAATGCGCAATCGATCCGAAATGCCCGGCGTGCGAAACCAGCGGACCAGGATCCGGTTCTCGCGAAGCGATTTCAGCCAGGATTCCGCAGGCGGACCGGGCGGACGCACAAAGATGAAATTGGTCTGACTCGGCACGACGGAGAATCCGAGGTCGGTCAGCGAACGGGTGAGTCGTTCCCGGCTGGTGACGACCCGTTTGAAATTCCGGCGGTAGTAGGGCAGGTCGTCCAGTGTGGCCAAAGCGGCGACCTGGCCGAGTCCGTTGACATTGTAGCTGTCCCGGATCCGATCGAGGGCCTCGATCAGTTCCGGGTGCCCGACGCAGTATCCCACGCGCTGGAAACAGAGCGAGTAGGCCTTGGAAAACGTGCGGAACACCAGGACGTGCGGGTATTTGAGTGCGAGGTCCATCGCGTGTTCCCGCGCAAAATCAACGTACGCCTCGTCGAGTACGACCACGCCCCGGGTGTTCCGGCACAGGTGGTCCAATTCGGCGTTGGTGAAGCCACGTCCGCTGGGAGCGTTGGGAGTGGTGACCAGGCTCAGCGCGGCGTCCTTCATCCAGCCGCCCCGTTTGGTGCGTGTGCTGGCGGTGATGGCGGGAAGCGCGAAATCCGGTCCCAGGGGCACGGCGTGAGTGCGGGCGCCATGAATCGCGGCCAGCACCGGATACAGGGAGTAACTTGGATCCAGATACTGGACCGTCGCTCGCGAGGCCTTGCTGCATCCGGCCTCGGGTTCCACGAAGGCGCGCACCGCCAGAGCGAGCACTTCGTCGGAGCCGTTGCCCACTAGAACCTGGGACGGATCGCATCCGTGGAGAGCGGCGAGGCGCTCCCTCAGCGCTTGTGAGGTCGGATTGGGATACAGCCGGAATCGCCCATCCACCGCGGCCCGGGTGGCGCGCAGGACGCGCGGCGAGGGCGGATAGGGATTCTCGTTGGTGTTGAGCTTGATCAGTCCGCGAATGCGCGGTTGTTCCCCGGGGACGTAGGCGTGGAGTCCCTGGACGAGGGGACGCACCAGGGAACGGGGCAGGGGCTGGGGGCGCGGCATGAGGATCAGGCGTTGAGTCGGATCGAGGCCGAGCGCCCGTGGGCGTCCAGTCCCTCCAGATCGGCAAACGTCTGCACGGCCTTGAGCGCCTTTTTCAATGACGGCTTGGAGTACTCGGTCACGCTCGTCCGGCGTTGGAACTGATCCACGGTAAGCCCCGGGAAACTCGCACCGGCTCCGCCCGTCGGCAGCGTGTGGCTCGGCCCTGCCACATAGTCGCCCAGCACGGTGGGTGAGTGATTGCCGAGGAAGATGGCGCCGGCGGTGAGAACACGCTCCGAGCGGACGCGCGCATCCCGGGTCATGATCTCGCAATGCTCGGGAGCCAGGCGATTCGCCAGATCCGTGCCTTCGTCGAGCGATTTCACCTGGATCAACCAGCCGTTCGCCGCAAGTGCCTTTTCGATATAGGCCCGCCGGCTCAATTTGGGCAGCTGCCGCTTGATCTCCGCCTGTACGGAGCGGATGAGCTTTGCGGACGGGGTCACGAGCCAGACCCGTTCGTGCCCGGAACCATGTTCCGCCTGCGCGAGCAGGTCGGCCGCAATGAAGGCGGGTTCCGCGGAATCATCAGCCAGGACGAGGACTTCGCTCGGGCCAGGCAGCAGATCCACCGCTACATGGCCAAACAGCAACCGTTTCGCGGCGACCACGTAGGCGTTTCCGGGGCCGAAAATCTTTTGCACCCGACGGATCGTCGATGTGCCCAGTGCGAGCGCGGCAATGGCCTGCGATCCGCCAACCCGATAAATCTCCGTCGCACCCGCAACCCCGGCGGCGTAGAGCAGTGCGGGATTGATGGAGCCGTCTTTTCCTGGCGGCGTGCACACGACGATTTCCGGGCAGCCAGCCACCTTGGCCAGCGTAATGGTCATCAGGGCGGTCGACACCAGCGGTGCGGTGCCGCCCGGAATATAAATACCCACGCGACCGAACGGGTCGAACTTCTCCGCCACCGAGGCACCGTGGGAATTGCTCGCCTTCCACCCGCGGCGGCGGGATTTGCTTGAGAACGCCGCAATGTTCTTGTGGGCCTCCGCCACCGCAGCTCGCAACCGTTCGTCGGCGGCCAGCGCGGCGCCCATGCGATCCGCCGCGGTCACCGGGAGTTGATCGACGGTCAGCGTCGCGCCATCAAATCGCTGGGTGAATTCCAGCAGGGCTGTGTCCCCCCGCTGGCGGACAGCTTCGACGATGCCCCGGGTGCGCTCCTCGATCACCGGATCAAACAACGAAGAGGACGAGGCCGCGCAGTTCAGCTGCTCCGCGTAGTCGGCGTCGGTGTATCGGACAAGTTGCATTGGTGACCGCAGGGTACGGAGGAGCCGCGGGAAGTCAAAACGCGCGTCAGGTCGAGCGATGGCGGCGGATGCGCTCCACCTCGTGACGGATGGATTCCGTCCGAACGGGTTGCGCAGATTCGAAGAATCCCCTGTGACCAAAACGGCGTGGCGGCTGTCGCTTGGCGGCAGTTGGCCCACGATTCCCATCGACCATGCATCCAAGTACCCATCGCCTTGTTTCCCGGATTCCCGCCCTCGTCCTGTCCCTCGGCCTGCACCTGAGCCCGCTTCTGCGTACGGGGCCCGTGGCGGCCCTGTCGCCCATGGTGTTTCTGGTTCGATGGCTTACCGGCGCGGCGGCACTGAGCGGGAGTCTGGATGCGGTTTCCGGCGCCACCGGGTTGACGCTCACCCAGGGCGGCAAGTCGGCGAAATCCAGCACGGGAACCAACGGTGTGGTGTTCGCTGGGACGCGAATCACCGTCCGCAGTGACCTCTTTGGAAATGCGCAATCCTATGAATTCGACGGACTGCCTCCCGGGCTGGTGGGGAGCGCGCAGGGGGTGGTGACCGGCATTCCGGGCGCGGCCGGAACGTTTGATGTCACCGTCACCGGTTGGCAGCGCAGCGGATTCTCCGGCTTCAATTTCACGTCCTCGTACACCGTGCTCATTTTGGAGGGAACACCTACCGCCCCGCCCCAAATCGACACGCCGCCGCAGACGCAAAGCGGGATGCCCGGGGACACGATCACTTTGTCGGTTGCGGCCTCTGGAATTGGACTCAGCTATCAATGGATCAAAGACGGTCAGGAACTTCCCGGGCAGACGTCCTCGACCTTGGTGCTGTCGCCGCTGCAGCCGTCCGATGCGGGTAAGTATTAGGTTCGAGTAGCCAACACCCTGGGCTCCGTGACCTCCACCGCAGTCGCCGTTCAGGTGATTACTCCCGGTCCCCAAGTGCCGATCCTTCCCTTCAATATAGGTCTCTACACCGGCGAGCCGCTGTCCCTGGACGCCTCGTCGACTGGGATTGAGCCGCTTGCGTACCAGTGGCTCTTCAATGGGGTGCCGTTGTTTGGAGAAACCCTGCCGGTCTTCCAGCGCACCCTCGTTTCCGAGCAGGAAGGCGGGGTGTATTCGGCTCAGATCACCGATGGGGCGGGCGGGATTGCCACGGCTGGCCCGGTAACGGTTGCGGTGCTCCCCTTGCCGGTGTTGCGCTGGATCCAGTTCACACCGGGGGCCGGAGGTAGTCTTGAGGTTAGCGTCGTCCCCGGACGCGGCTATCGGCTGCAGTCCCGGCCGGCAGTGGATTCCGGCGCATGGGGTGAAGTCTCGAGCGCGGTGGCCACCGAAACGGTGCTTCGATTTGAGGTCGCCCAATCCGCCCTGGTTTCCCAGTTTTTCCGGGTGATCGCCCTGCCGATCGCGCCGTGACCTCCTAGGAATCTCCCGAATGGCCCCCAGACCACTGCCAACCCGCCTACAGTCCGCACTTTAGAAATTTAAGAGCTTGACCCTTATTGACGAACCGTCTTAGATGGCCTCATGCAAAGGCCCGGTAGGGCAGCGGAAATTTTGCTTTAACCCACAAACGAGAGAATCATGAAATTGACATCCAACGTCGTTTTCGCCGGAGTCTGCGCATCGGCAATGCTCGGATCGTTCGCTGTCGTTGCGGACACTGTGTACGAGGTCAAGACTGCGGTCGCCTCCTCCCAGGTAGTTAACCCCAACGGTGGCGAATTCGGCCAGACCATCATCTTCGCGAATCAGACCGAGAAGCTGCTCACCAGCTTCGACATCTCCTACAACGCGAACTACACCCGCAATGCTGGTCTCACCATTCGTTTCTACGATACGGATGCGACTGGTGCCCCGAAGAACCTGCTCTTCCAGTCGGACGCTCTCGACATCAAGTCGGGATTCAACAGCGTTTCGCTGACGTTCGACAAGGCTGAGGTGCCTGCGACCTTCGCTTATTCCGTCCAGTTCAGTGGTGTGGATTCCGCCAACACGGCCGGTCTTCTCGCCCCGAACCTGAGCCCTGCCCAGGGATTCGGCTACAACGACATCTGGGTCAAGGATGGCGGCGGCAACTGGAGCAGCCAGGTTATCCCTGGTGGCACTCCTTCCACCCCGGTCTTCTCCTTCTTCTCGGCGAAGGTTTCCGCGGTTCCTGAGCCCAGCACCTACGCTCTGGCTGGTCTCGCCGGTCTCGCGCTGCTCGGCGCCCGCCGCTTCCGCCGCTAAGCGGACTGTTTCAAAAAAAGGCGCAGCTTCGGCTGCGCCTTTTTTGTTTTTACACTGGCAGGTCGCAGTTCTCGCGACATTGTAATCGAGATCGTTTGGCGCTGTCTTCCTGTGCATCCATGATCCGACTTCCCCGGTTCTTCCGATTTCTGGCGCTTACCGGCCTCGTCCCTTTCCTTCTCCTCGTCGCACGTGCCCACAGACCCA